>CAZMDV010000005.1:0-27042 GCA_964564875.1 uncultured Salinivenus sp. | reverse complement strand
AGACCGGATGCAGACGGCACGGGCACACGGTCGACCCGGTGGGCCGAGAGTCCGACGTGTGGCTGGACGAGCAGCCGGCGGTCGAGGAACTGCTGGCCGGCCCGCACCCGAACCTGGACGGCGGAGCGCTCGATGGACTGCCGGGCGTCTTCGGCCGAGCCAGGACCGAGCCCGTAGAACCAGTCCCGGTTCGTGTGGAGGCCCCGCGCACTCAGCAATACGTACTGGCGGGCCCGTTCCGGATTGGCGCTGGCCCAGGCCGCAGTGGCTACCTGCTCGTGCCGGGCGGGGGCGGCGGTCAGGAGGCCCTGGGCGTGGCGGCGACCCAGGTGGTGAACGACCAAACCCGCGCCGAGTCCCACCCCCACCCTTGGGCTCCACGTATCGAGGGGATACACCCGCAAGTTCACCCCCGGCTCGTCGGGCGCCCCCGGAAACGCGGCCTGCGCGGATGAAGGCAGAGGTGCACCGCCCAGTCCTCCGGCGAGGAGCACGAGGCTCACGAAAAGGGATCTACACCACCGGGGCACAATTGGAGGGGAACGCGTGTGCATGAGTGAACGCCGTCACCTATGTTGGGGATGAAGCGTTGGGCGTTTAAGGTTTTTCTGGGGGAAAAGCCGCTTAAAGAGGCCTTAGGAGGATCTCCGAAGGTACACACCTCACACAGACCGTCACAGCTACTTAGCTCCAAACGCTTAGCACTAAAACCTTCAACGCTGAACCCGTCCAAAGTGTAACTGGTCATCTCCACCCAATCATCGAAAACCCTATGCGAATCCTCGTGGTAGGAAGCGGCGGGCGCGAACACGCCCTCGTCGAATCGCTGGCACAGAGCCACCAGGTCTCAGCCCTCTTCGCGGCGCCAGGCAACCCGGGCACCGCAAAAGAGGCCACCAATGTCGGGATCGCCGCGACCGATCTGGATGGCCTCATCGACTTCGCGCAGGCGGAGTCGATTGACCTCACACTTGTGGGGCCCGAGCAGCCGCTCGTGGACGGCATCGTCGATCGGTTCGAGGCCGCAGGGCTTTCCATCGTCGGCCCCACCCAGGAGGCCGCGCGCCTCGAAGGCAGCAAGGCTTTTGCCGATCAGTTTATGGCCCGGCACGACATCCCCACGGCGTCGTTCCGCGTATTTGACGCCCAGGAGTACGCGGAGGCGTCGTCCTACCTCGACGACGTGGGGGCCCCGATCGTGGTGAAGGCCGATGGCCTGGCCGGCGGCAAGGGCTCGTTCGTCTGTTCGACCTTGGAGGAGGCTCACGACGCCCTCGACCGCATCGTGCAGGAGCGCGCCTTCGGGGCAGCGGGGGATCTGGTCGTCATCGAGGAGAAGATGGACGGGGAGGAGGTGAGTGTCCTCGCCCTCACCGATGGCTCTCACTACGTCCTTCTGCCCCCGTCGCAGGACCACAAGCCCATCGGGGAGGGGGGCACGGGGCCCAACACCGGCGGCATGGGTGCCTTCGCCCCAGCCCCCATCGTAGACGGCGCCCTGCTGACGGAGGTCTGCCGCGATATCGTAGAGCCGACGCTTCAGGGCATACAGGAGGAGGGCACCCCCTACCGCGGCGTGCTCTACTTCGGCCTCATGATCACGGACGAGGGGCCAAAGGTGGTGGAGTACAACTGCCGCCTCGGCGACCCGGAGGCGCAGGTCGTCCTTCCCCTCGTCGAATCGGACCTCGTGGAGGCCTTCCGGGGCGTCGCGGACGGCGACCTGGACGGCGGGAATCTGCGAACGTCCGGTGGAGCGGCGGCCTGCGTCGTCCTTGCGTCTGACGGCTACCCTATCGAGTATGAGACGGGGTTCGAGATCACGGGCATCGGGGAGGCGGAGGCGCTGGAGGACGTGTCGGTGCTCCACGCAGGGACGCGGCTGACGCCGGAGGGACGCCTCGTAACGGACGGCGGGCGGGTGCTCGGTGTGACTGCCCTCGGGTCGGATTTGCCATCGGCCCTCGATCGTGCCTATGACGGCGTCGACCACGTGCAGTTCACGGGCAAGACCTACCGTCGGGACATTGGGGAGAAGGGGCTCGCTCACCTCTCCGAGGCGTAGAGCCCCCGGAGCGACCTGCCCGGGATTTTGAGATTGCGCATTCCTGATTGAAAACGGGCAGTTTTCTCATCCCGGACCACAACGCCTGAAGAAAGCAATTGCCAGCGGTGTGGTTAATCGCACAACTTCACACCGGGACGCATGTACGCACCCTTCAGATCCAAGGTAAACGCTGTTCGGCACATGACTCGACGCGCCGTCCCGATCCTTCTGAGTGGGCTCCTGGCCCTCCTGGGCGGGGGAGCGAACGAAAGCGCGGCCCAGGAGGGGGCCAGCGATGCGTCCGGGACGGTCCTCGCGCAGTTTCGGGACGCACGGGCGCTGGGGATCGACCCGCGGGGTCGGCTCTATGTGGCTGACGCGGCCCGCGACGTCGTCGAGGTTTTCAGTTCCGGCGGGGAACAGCGGGCGGTGCTCGGCGGGTCGGGCTCACGCGCTGGGGAGCTCGACACGCCCTCGGACGTGGACCCGACGAACGGGCAATTGATCCTCGTCGCCGACGCCTACAACGGCCGCGTGCAGCGCTTTTCGGAGGAGGGGCAGTACCTGGAGTCGCTGCCCGTCGGACGGAGGGATCGTAGAGGGGGGGAGGGCTGGAGCTTTCAGGATGGGCGGGACGGTGCGTCGGTCCGGGGCGACGGCCGCCCCGTCGCAGTGGCGCGGGACGACGAGGGGACCCTCTTTGTGCTCGATGCGCGTACCCGCCAGCTTCTCACGTGGAGTGACCTTGGCCGCTCAGGGCAGATTCGCGCGGCCGGGGACGATCGGCTCCAGGATCCGGTCGCCCTCGCCGTGGAGAGTGCCAAGCGGGTGTACGTGGCCGACGCGGAGAAGGAAGCGGTCCTGCTCTATGACACGTTTGGCACCTTTCTCCGGCCTGTGACCCTGCCGCCCCTTCCGACCGTGCGCGCCCTCGCCATACATCGGGGGCAGCTCTATATCGTTTGTGCCGACCGGGTTCTCGTCTGGACCCGAGAGAGGGGCCTCGTAGCCGAACATTCCGTCGGCCTCTCCAGGCCGCTCATGGACGTGGCGCTCCACGAAAATGGGGTGTATCTGCTCACCGCAACGCGTCTTCTCCGCCGCAGCGGCTGGTGACGGTGGGATCGACCGTTCCGGCTGCATGTTTGTGTAACTCAGGCCGGAGCCTCTTCCCCAATGTCGTCCCCCCGTTCCTCCTGAATCCTCTTCTCCGTGACTCGCGCTGCGTCGATCGTCCGGGTGCTGCTGTGCGGGGTGGGAGGTCTGCTCCTTGTGGCTGAAGGTGTGGCCCAGGACCGACAGCGGTCGAGCCCCGACCCCCGTCGGGACACCACCCGCGTGCATGATCGCCTCGGCCACTACCGGGACACAATCGACACCTTCCAGCCCCAACCTTACGAACTGCAGCCCTTCGTGCTGCCGGGCAGCGAGACGATCCGGGTGGGGCCGACGCGGCTCGACACCTCCGAGTACCGGCTCGACGCCCGCACGGGCTACCTATGGATACAGCGGAAGGATCTCATCGGTGCCCGCGACACGCTTTTCGCCCGCTACCGCACGTACCCGTTCGCCTTCGACGATGTGTATCGCCGTCGGGCACCCGATACGAGCCTCACGGCCGACTCCGCCGCCGTCGCCGTCGTGGAGGAAGAAGACCCCGACCCCGGCGGCTTCGATCCGTTCGAGGGCATTGACATCCAGCGCAGCGGATCCATCTCGCGGGGCGTCGTGGGCGGCACGCAGCGCGACGTGACCGTGGAGTCGGGCCTGCGGATGCAGCTGCGGGGCGAGGTGGCCGACAGCGTCTTCATCCGCGCCCTCCTTACCGACGAGAACACGCCGATCCAGCCGGAGGGCACGACCCAGCGCCTTCAGGACTTCGACCGCGTGTTCTTGGAGGTGACTGCTCCGCAGGGCACGGCCCGCCTCGGCGACGTGGACGTGGACCTCGATGGCGGCACGTTCGGCCAGTTTACCCAAAAGGTGCAGGGCGCGGCGATCGAGAGCAATGGGCTTGGCACAAGCGTGGGGTTGACCGAGGGCCGTGTCACCGCGTTCGGGGCGGTCAGCCGGGGGCAGTTTCGCACGCAGGACCTGGAGCCGAGGGACGGCGTGCAGGGTCCGTACCGCTTGCGGGGCAAAAATGGGGAGGAGGCCATCATCGTCATCGCGGGGTCGGAGCGCGTTTACCTCGATGGGGAGCGCCTCACACGGGGGCAAACCGAGGACTACGTCATCGACTACACGCGAGCCGAAATTACTTTTACCACCAATCGTCTCGTCACCGACGACCGGCGCATTACCGCTGAGTTTCAGTACTCAACCACGCAGTTCACGCGGACGCTGGTGGGCGGACAGGTAAACGCCGGGGCGTGGCGGGGCGACGACGGAGAGTCTCGGCTCGACGTCGGCGCCACCGTCGTGCGCCAGGCCGACGGGCGCGACTTCCAGACCGCCTTCGACCTCTCCCGACAGGATTCGCTGCGCCTCGTTCGGGCGGGAGACGACCCGGCGGTTCGGAGCGGCGCGCGGCGCGTCGAGTTCGACCCTGAGGCCCCCTTCGTCCACTACCGGAAAGAGCCGATCACGACGCCCGACGGAACCCAGGACACGATCTTCGTCGCCCTGGACGAGGCGCCTCCTGCCGGAACCCCGGTCTTTCGGGTGCGCTTCACGCGGGTGGGGCAGGGGAACGGGGCGTATGAGCGCGCCGGTCAGCAGACGAATGGGGTCGTCTACGAGTATGTGGGTCCTGGAGAGGGGGCCTACTCGCCCACGCGACCGCTCCCCGCGCCCACGAAGCGGCGCCTGGTCGACCTGACCGGTTCGATCGAGCCGATCCCGGGCGTCGAGGTGTCGGGGGAATGGGCGCAGTCCCTGAACGATCAGAACCGCTTTTCAGATCTTGATACCGACGACGATCAGGGACGGGCATACTCGGTGGGCGTTCGGCTCGCCCCCCAGTCGCTGGAGGTAGGCCCCCTGTCTCTGGGAACGGTGTCGGGACAGGTCCGGCGGCACCGGCGGGGGCAGAATTTCGTGACGTTCAATCAAACCCGCCCCGTCGAGTATGGACGGCGGTGGAACCTTTCCCGGAGCGGATCGGATCTGCCGGCCCGCCTCCGCGATCGCGGGGGCGAGACGGTGGACGAGGGGCAAGTGTCCGTCGATTGGGGCGATGGATCGACCCTGGAGGCCGGGCTCGGGCGACTGAACGTGGGATCGGCCTTCGAGGCGTGGCGGCGACGGGGCCGGCTCTCGATCCAGGAAGCGGGATGGCCGCGCCTATCGATGAGAACAGTTAGCATTACTAGCACCGACCGGCCCGCCCAGATCGACGGGGCCTGGTTGCGGCAAGAGGGAACGGTGCGGCAACCCCTCCTCGACAGCCGTCTGGAGCCTCGCCTTGACATTGTACGGGAGCGACGGCGACAGCATGTGCGCGGTACGGACAGCCTGACCGCCGAGTCGTTTCGGTTCCTGGAGCTCCGTCCCGGCTTGTCCTACGGGGAGGGGGCTCTGCAGGCGACGGGGAGCCTGGAGTACCGGACGGAGGACGGCGTCGCGGCGGGCGCCTTTCGGGAGGCGTCGCGGACGTGGACGGGCCGGGCCGAGCTGGCTTACGATCCGGAGACACCATACCGAACGTCTCTCCAAGGGGGCGTTCGGCGCCGGCGCGTCACCGACTTTTTCCAGCGAACCGAGCAGCGGCGGGAGACGGAGTCCGTCCTTTTGCGGGTCGAAGGGCGGGCTCAGCCGTGGGACCGAGCGGTTGACGTCCAACTGCTTTACGACGCCGCCACCGAACGAACGCCGATCCAGCGCGAGATCTTCGTGCAGACGAGCCCCGAGCGGGGCCAGTTCGTCTGGCGCGACGAGAACGACGACGGCGTGCAGCAGATCGACGAGTTCGTGCCGGAAACGACGCCCAACGAAGGGACCTACGTGCAACGGTTTGTGCCCTCAGACACGCTCGAATCGGTGGTCGACCTGCAGGCCCGAACCCGCCTTACCCTGCGTCCGCGGCGCCTATGGCCGGGGGGGGAGGTGTGGTGGAAGCGGTGGCTGCGGCGAGTCACGACTGAGACCCGGGTCGAAGTCCTGGAACAGAGCCGGACGGAGGCCCCCGGCGAGATCTATCGGCTCGACCTCGCGGAATTTCGCCGCCCCGGACGCACGATCGACGGGTCGCTGCGCCTGGAGCAGCGCGTCGAGGTATTCCGAACCCGACGGGCCTACGGGGCCGACGTGTCGTGGCGCCAGGTGCGGGGCCTGAACGAACGGGCAGCTGGGTCCGAGCGTCAATTCCTAAACCGGTGGGAGGTGGAGGGCCAGTTCAGGCCCGCGTCGGCGTGGGGTTTGAAGGTGACGGGGAGTGTTGAGCAGGACCAGGTGCAGAGCGAGGCGTTCGACGAAGCCCGCAGCTTTGACATCCGCACGCTCCGGGTCCGGCCGAGCGTGTCGTACCAGCCAGGGCGGGCCCTCGACGCGACGCTCGCTGGCGTGTACGCCCGGAAGCGGGATCGGTCGAAGGGGCGCCGCGCCGACCTGCTCAAATTTCCGCTCGAACTGACGTGGCGCCGGGCCGGCCGACTGCGGCTCACCGCCAATGCCGAGCTGGCGCGGGTCAATCTTGCCGGCGCGGCCGTCGGACGGGCCCAGTTTGAGTTGACGGACGGGCGGGGGCCTGGCACGTCGCTGCTCTGGGGGCTACAGGGCCAATACGCGTTCACCGACAACCTCCGCGCCACCCTTAACTATGACGGCCGCGCCCCCGCCACGACCGATCCCATTCACACCGTTCGGGTGCAGGTGAGTGCGTCCTTCTAGTACTTCCACTTCCCGTTCCCCCACTCGTCCTGTCGTTGAAGACGAAGAAAGTACCGCACCAGTGAGGGAGTGCTGAAGCAAGAGACCGTCATCGGGCGGCGGTCTCTAAGTCCGGCTCTGCAAACTCGTCGTACTCCTCGCGCTGGATCGTGATGCCGGCGTTGCGCAGCTTTTCCTCCAGGGACTCATAACCGCGATCGAGGTGGTAGATGCGGAGCACGTCGGTGCGGCCGTCGGCAAGCATGCCCGCCATCACCAGTGAGACGCCCGCGCGGAGGTCGGTGCTCATTACCTTCGCCCCGTTGAGCGGCGCGCCGCCGTGGACGGTGGCCGTATTGCCGTCCACCTCAATCTCCATTCCGAGGCGCTGCAGCTCCGGCACGTGCTTGAACCGGTCGTCGTAGATCGTGTCCGTGACGGTGGCCGTGCCGTCCGTGGTGCCGAGGAGGACCGTCCACTGGGCCTGCAGGTCCGTGGCGAAGCCAGGGAAGGGGGCCGTTTCGATGGACACTGGGCGGAGCTGGTCGGGGCGCGTGACGGTCACGGTGTCGTCGCCGTACGACACGTCGACGCCAGTCTCAGCGAGGCGCTCCTTGAAGACGGGCCCGAGGTGCTCGTGCGTGCCTTCGTGAATCTCGACCGGCGTCCCCGGCTCGCTCGCCGTGGCCGCCATGAGGATGAAGGTCCCAAGCTCGATCCGGTCCGGCGTGTTGCGAAAGGTGCCGGTATTGAGCTGGTCGACGCCTTGAATCTCAAGCGTGCGTGTGCCGAGGCCGTCGATCTGGGCGCCCATCTCCTGCAGGGCACGGCCGAAGGCCACCACGTCGGGCTCCGTGGCCGCGTTCTCAATCTTGGAGGCGCCCCGCGCCGTCACGGCGGCGAGCAAGAGGTTGATCGTCGCGCCCACGCTCACCGGGTCGAGCCGAAACGTGCCCCCCTCCAACCCGCCGTCCGGGGTCGAAGCGTGGACATAGCCCTCGTCCAAGTCAATGTCGGCGCCGAAGGCCCGCATGCCCTTAATGTGCAGGTCGACCGGGCGGGGCCCCCACGCGCAGCCGCCCGGCAGGGAGACCTTCGCTCGCCCGCACCGTCCCAGCAGCGCGCCGAGCATGTAGAAGGACGCCCGCATCTTTTTGACCATCTCATACGGGGCCACGGGGGTCTCGATGGTCGTGGCGTCCACTGAGAGGGTATGGGCATCGGGGTCGAACGTGACCGACGGCCCGCCGTACCGGATGACTTTCGAGAACGTCCGCACATCCCGCAGGTCGGGCACGTTGGTGATGGTGGACGGGCCCTCCGCCAGCAGGGTGGCGGCCATGAGCGGAAGGGCCGTATTTTTCGAGCCGCTCACCGTGAGCGGTCCGTCGAGCAGGGCGTCGCCGTGGACGACGAATTTGTCCATGGGGCTGAAAGGAAACGGGTGGGGAAAGGCGAAAGATCACGGGGGACCCCGCGTCAAAATGAACCGGAAGACGAATGCGTCGTCCTCCCGGATTGTTCGTCCGAGGGGGGCGTCCAAGTTTTTGGGAAACCGGGACGACCGTCCGAATCAGCGCCCCCGATCTTGCGTTAAGAACACCGCGTTGGCTTCCTGGCCTCAATCGAATCCGCCCATGGAGCGCGTCTACCTCGATCACGCTGCAACGACGCCTCTCGACCCGGAGGTGTTCGAGGCGATGAAACCGTACCTGCTGGAGGAGTACGGGAATGCGTCCTCGGTGCACCAGCTGGGGCGGCAGGCCCGGGTTGCGATGGAGGAAGCGCGGGAACGCGTTTCGGCGTGCCTCGGGGCGGAGTCGAGCGAAATTGTCTTTACCAGCGGCGGCACTGAAGCCGACAACCTGGCCCTCAAGGGCGTCCTGCAGGCCGCCTCGTCCAACGGCACCCCGGCAGGCCTCGTCACGTCGGCCGCCGAGCACGAGGCAGTCCTGCGCCCCGCCGAGCGCCTGAAGGAGCAGGGGTGCCCCGTTGAGATCCTTTCGCCGGACCACCACGGGGCCGTCTCGCCCGAGCAGGTGGAGTCGGCACTCGACGACCACACGGCGCTCGTGTCGCTCATGCACACGAACAACGAGATTGGGGTACAGACCGACATTCCGGCCGTGGCGGAGGCGTGTCACGCCCACGACGTGCTGCTCCACTGCGACGCCGTGCAGGCGGCGGGCCTGCAGCCTCTCGACGTAGAGTCCCTCGGCGTCGACCTGCTTTCGATGTCGGGCCATAAGTTTTACGGCCCCAAGGGTGTGGGCGTGCTGTACGTCCGCAACGGCGTAGACCTCGGGCCGCTCGTGGAGGGCGGGTCACAGGAGCGGGAGCGCCGCGGCGGGACCGAGAACGTGCCCGGCGCGATTGGGCTGGCCGAGGCCTTGGAGCGGGCGGTGTCGGACGCTGAGGAGCGTGCTGAGCGCCTCTCCCGCCTCCAGCGACGACTCGTCAACGGGCTCGACGACGCGGTGCCCGGCCGCTACGTCCTCAACACGCCGGTCGGCGAGGCGCCCGTGGCCCCCCACGTGGTGAACGTCGCGTTCCCGCCGAACGGCCCGGACGCCGAGCCCTTGGACGGCGAGATGCTCATTCTGAACCTGGACATGGAAGGCGTCCTCGTCTCCGCCGGGTCCGCCTGTACCAGTGGAGCCTTGGAGCCGAGTCACGTCCTCACGGCCCTCGGGCTCGAGCGCCCCACCGCTTCCGCTGCCGTCCGCTTCTCGCTCGGCGCGGGGACGACAGAAGAGGACGTGGACTATGCCCTCGAAAAGCTTCACACCACTCTTCAGCGGATGCGCTAATTCTTGCCCAACCCCACACTCGAAACCGGGACCACCGCCCGGTTTTGTGGCGGCCTCCGCCCCCTCATCGTCCCCGATCACGTCATCCAATGGATTCGGCCCTTCTCCTCTTCGCAAAAGTCCCACGTCCGGGCTCAGTCAAGACGCGACTCACGCCCGTCCTGAGTCCTTCGGAAGCGGCCCGACTCTACACCGCGTTCCTGCGCGACACGCTGCGACAAGTGGTGCGATTGGGCGCGGACGTTCGGCTCTATCTCGCGCCCCCATTTCCCGATGGCGACCTTGACGGAATACCGGCCGACGTAAGTCTCCACGAGCAGCGGGGCCAGGGGTTGGGAGCGCGAATGAAAAGAGCCCTTCGGGAGACGCTGCGGGCTGGCTACGAGCGGGCGGTCGTGATGGGAAGCGATCACCCGACGCTCCCGCGCTCCTTTCTTCGACTGGCGGGCCGGGCCCTGCAGGCCCCGCGGTCGCTCTGCCTCGGGCCCACCGAGGACGGGGGGTTTTATCTGCTGGGAATGAGCGCGTTCTACCCGCAGCTGTTCGACGACATGACCTACAGCCATTCGCAGGTCTTTTCCGAGACGCTGGCGCGGGCCGGGCGCACCGACGCGCGCCTAACGGTGCTCCCGCAGTGGTACGACGTGGACACACCGGAGGATCTGGACCGGTTGCTCTCAGACCTGGACGAGGTCCCATCGGACGCTCCAAACTCGCGACGCGTCACGGATCAGCTTGGGCTGGAGCCCTCCCATAGCCAATCCCGCACGTCGCCATGATCGCTGTCCGCCAAATAGGTCTGGAGCCGCGCGACGTCGAGGTGCCCGGATCCGGGACGAGGACACCCACGAGAGGAAATCTCCCCTTGGAACCGCTTCCAAAATGTTGTACGTTGTGTGACGAGGACGGTCTTCTCTTCCATTCGCCCGCACAGATCACTACCAACCATGACTCGATACGCTGGACAGGATCGCACTTCGTCCCACGTCGGAGACGGGTCCACCGACGCAGAACTGGGGACGTTCAAGACGCTCGAACAGTTTATCCTCGAACGGCAAGACGCCTTCGCGCACTCAACTGGGGCCTTTTCCCGTCTCCTGCGCGACATCAGCCTGGCGGCTAAGATCGTAAATCGCGACATGCGCCGTGCCGGGCTGATCGACGTCTACGGCAGCACCGGAGAGACGAACGTGCAGGGGGAGGTGCAGCAAAAAATGGACGCCCTCGCGCACCGGGAGTTCGTGAAGGCATTACGCCGGGGAGGCGAGTGCTGCCTCATCGGCTCCGAGGAGCACGCCGAGGCCATCCCCATGAGCAGCGTCTCGGAGGAGGGGGACGGGAAGTACATCGTGCTGCTGGACCCGCTTGATGGCTCATCGAACATCGACGTGAATGTGTCGGTGGGCACCATCTTCAGCATTTACCGGCTGCCGGAAGGGTACGACGAAGAAAAACCGGACCCGGAGGCTGCCCTGCAGCCCGGTACCGAGCAGGTGGCGGCCGGCTACGTCGTGTATGGCTCCTCGACGATGCTCGTTTACACCACCGGAAATGGGGTGAACGGCTTCACGCTCGATCCTTCAATTGGGGAATTTCTCCTCTCGCACCCGGATCTCCAGACCCCTACGCGGGGGCGTCGCTTCTCCATCAATAGTGGTTACTACCACTCGTTCGAGGAGGGTCTGCGGGAATACCTCGACTGGCTCCAGCAGCAGGACCCAGAGACGAACCGGCCCGCCAAGACGCGCTACATCGGCTCGTTCGTATCGGACTTTCACCGCAATCTGCTGAAGGGCGGCATCTACATGTATCCCGCCACCGAGGGCAGCCCCGAGGGAAAGCTTCGTCTCATGTACGAGGCGAACCCAATGGGCTTCATCGCCGAGCAGGCCGGGGGGGCCGCTTCAGATGGGCACACCCGGATCCTGGAAAAGTCCCCCGGTAAGCTCCACCAGCGCACGCCGCTTTTCATTGGGAGCAGGGAGATGGTGCGTCGCGCTGAGGCGTTCCTCCAGGGCGAACCGGAGCGGGTCGGGGCGTAAGGACGTGAAACGTGAAGACGTGAGGCATCAGAGTTTAGAGGGCAACGCTTACGCTCGCGCGTCACGAATCACGCGTCATTGCTCATCCTCGATCCGTGCGAAGCCAGTGTATGCGTGGAGCGCCTCCGGCAGCTCGATCGAGCCGTCGGGCTGCTGGTTATTTTCGAGAAGGGCCGCCACGATGCGGGGGAAGGCTAGGCCGCTCCCGTTGAGGGTATGGACGGGCTCCGGCTTGGCCTCCGGCTCCGGCCGGTATCGAATCTGCGTGCGGCGGGCCTGGAAGGCCTCGAAGTTCGAGACCGACGAGACTTCGAGCCAGCGCTCCTGGGCTGCGCTCCAGACCTCCAGGTCGTACTGCTTGGCCTGCGTGAAGCCCATGTCGCCGGTGCACATGAGCAGGCGACGGTAGGGCAGCTCCAGCGCGTCGAGGGCATTCTCCGCGTCTTCGAGGAGCGCGTCGAGGGCCCGGTAGCTCTCCTCGGGGGGGACGATCCGGACCAGCTCCACCTTGTCGAACTGGTGCAGGCGGTTGAGGCCGCGAACGTCCGCGCCGTAGCTGCCGGCCTCGCGGCGCCAGCAAGGGGAGTAGGTGCAGTAGTGGAGGGGCAGGTCTTCGGCCGCTAGGATCTCGTTGCGGTGAAAGTTGGTGACGGGCACTTCGGCGGTGGGGATGGGGTAGAAGTCGTCCCGTGGGATTTCGTACATCAGGTCATCTTTATCCGGCAGCTGGCCGGTGCCCTCCGCGCTTTCGGGGTTCACGAAGAGGGGCGTCTGCATCTCCGTGTAGCCGCGCTCGCGGGCCCGATCGAGGAAGAAGTTGAGGAGGGCGCGCTGGAGCCGGGCGCCCTTTCCCAGGTAAAACGGAAAGCCGCTCCCCGTCACCTTCGCGCCCCGCTCCAAGTCCACGAGGTTGTGCCGGTCGGCCAGCGTCCAGTGGGGCGCCGGGTCAAAATCGAAGGACGGCCGGTCACCGAAGGTCTCCTCCACCTCGTTGTCGTCCTCGTCCGTGCCCACCGGCACACTCGGGTGCGGGAGGTTTGGCAGCGCCAGCACGTACTCGTCCTGCTGGGCCTCGGCCGACTCCACCTCGTCCTTCAAGCGCTTGATTTTTTCTTTCAGCCGGCTGGTCTCTTCGATGATCTCCTCCGCCTCAGCGTCCTTACCCTCGCGCTTCAGCCTCCCGATTTGCTGCGAGAGGTCGTTCTGCCGGGCCTGGGTCTCCTGCAGGTCCGTAATGGCGGCCCGGCGCTTTTCGTCGACTTCCAGAAGCGTGTCCACGAGGTCGGGGGAACCTGTGTCTTTCGCACGGATGGCCTCCTTGACGCGGCGGGGATCGTTGCGAACGGTGTCGAGATCGAGCATCGAATGAGGGGCTGGCGCGTGTGGTTAGTGTGGAACGGGGGGACTACGATCCTGAGGACTGTCGAGAGAGGCGCTCTCTCAGATCCCGGAGCCCGTCTTCGAGGGGTCGGGGGTCGTACTCAAGCTCTGTCTCCGCCTTGTCGATGATGAAGCCGGTGCGGGCGGGACGCTCCACGTCATCCTCGAAGAAGTCGCTGGAGACGGGCTCAATGAGCGACGCGTCGAGGTCGAACACGTCGGCCACGGTGCGAGCCAGTTCGTAAATCGACACGAGGTCCCGCCCGGAGAGGTGATAAATGCCGGTCTCCTCTTGGTGCACGAGGCGCTCAAGGCCGGCCGCGAGGTCGTCGACGTAGGTCGGCGTGCGATACTGGTCATCGACGATGTGGAGGGGCTCCTCCTGAGAGAGTTGGTCAATCATCCAGAGGACCACGTTCGAGCGACTCAGGTTCTGCCCCGTGCCGTAGAGCAGCACGGTGCGCACGATGGCCCAGTTCGAGCGGCCGGCCTCCCGGACCGCATTCTCGCCCGCGAGCTTGGTGCGCCCGTAGTAGTTGACGGGATCGGGCCGGGCGTCCTCGTCGTAGGGGCCCCGCTTGCCGTTAAACACGAAGTCGGAGGACACCTGCACGAGGCGGGCGCCGGTCTCGCGGCACTGCTTGGCGAGGGTCTTCACGGCCCGGCTGTTCACGGCCCAGGCCTCGCTGCGGTTTTCGTCGCACGCCGCCACGTCGGACATTGCGGCGCAGTTGATCACCACGTTGGGCGTGAAGTCCTGAAAGATGCTGGCCACGTCGGCGGGCTGGGTCACGTCGAGGGGGGCGTAGCCACAGGAAGCGTCCTCGAAGCGCGGTGAATCGTCCCGGGCGGTCGCCAGCACGTCGTACTCGCGGTCTTGGCTCATGCGCTGGACCAGCGACTGCCCGAGAAGGCCATTGGCCCCGGTAATCAGAACGCGGTTGAACAGCATGGGGACGGGCCGTGAGTGGAGGTCTCGCCGCGTGGAGCGTCAGGGAAGGCGGAAGTAGTAGCGCAGGCCAACGTTTCCGTCGAGTGTCACGTTGGTGTTCGGTAAGAAGCGGAGGGTAGGCGTCACATGCAAGAAAACCTCGAACCGTTCAGCGTAAAAATTAAGTCCAGCTTCGCCGCTGAGACCGAGGCGAAGTTGGGGGGGACGGCCGAGGTTCTCGGCCCCCGCCAGGAGTCCAGGACCGAAATAGAGGTGAAGCGGGGAGTTCGGAAGGGGTTGTTCCCACAGCCGATGGTAATGGCCGACGATGTAGTCGTCGCCGTCGGTACTGATCACGCCATCGTAGGCAATGTCGTTGGCTCGGTACAGCTTGAGGGCTAGGCCGCCAGGGCGTCCGACCTGAAAGCCTCCCCCCGCCGTGCCGGGCTGCCGTTGTGCGGAAGCAGGACCGGGGTGGAGAAGTCCCGCGAGGACAACCAGAGCGGCGGGAAGGAGAGTCGGAAGAACTCTCCGCGCTCGCCTCCACGACATCGGCCCACTCCATTCACGCTGCAGCATCCGTCGAGTGTTGTACGGCCGTCAGCATGTCTTCTTTGAGGCTCGACGCGTCTTCGAGTCCTTTGCGCCCGGCGAGCACGAGGCGGATGTCCCGGCGCTTGGCGGCCGCCTCGTACTGCTCTCGTTCGCGGTCCGTCTGCGGCTTCACGTCGGGCACGGGCACCGGGGTGCCGTTCTCGTCGTCCAGCGCCACGTAGGTATAGAAGGCACGGTTGCACTTGCGCCTCGTCTCTTCGAGCGGATTTTCGGCCCACACGTTCAGCTCCACCTCCATCGAGGTCCGGAAGGCCCGGTTGACGTGGCTCTCGATGACCACGACCTCGCCTTCCTTGATCGCCGACTGAAACTCCACGTTGTCCACGGCTGCGGTTACGCACACCCGATTGGCGTGCCGCTGGGCCGAGACGGCCGCGCACTTGTCCATCAGGTGCAGCAGCCGTCCCCCCATCATGTTGCCGAGACCGTTCGTATCGTTGGGAAGCACGATCTCGGTCGTCTTGCAGCGTGAGTTCGAGACCGGTTTAGAAGATGCCATTTTTTGAAGAGTTAGAAGGTTTGAAGATTGAAAGTTGGAAAGTTTAAAATTTTAAAACTGAAAATAAATCATGTCGCAAAGAAAATCCGTTTCAGATAAAGAGAGTAAACGACTACCTTGAAGATGAGTGTTCAAAAGTTGAAGAGTGAGAAAATGGTAAAATTGGAGACTCAGGTCTTCTGCTTTTTCTTCTTAGCAGCCGGGAAGAGGATGTTGTTCAGAATGAGCCGATATCCCGGTGAGTTGGGGTGCAGCGACAGGTCGGTAGGCGGGTCTCCCACAAAGTGTTGGTAGTCCTCCGGATCGTGCCCGCTGTAGAACGTGAAGGTCCCCTGGCCGAGAGTGCCATGGATGTACCGCACTTGTGGGCGATCGGGGGCCTCTGCGAGCACGACGACGTCCTCCTTCAGCATGTCCTCCCTGTACGCGGTTGTCTGGCCGAGGAATCCTTTGACGGTCGCCACGTGATTCTGAGTGAGCATGGTGGGCACGGGGTCCCACTTTGCGCTGAACTCGAACAAGGTGAAGTAATCCAGAGAGGGATCCCGCAGATTCGACGGCGGGGGGCCCACGTCGATGTTGGAGTGGGAGTACTCGTGGGCGTTCAGGTTCGGGGTAAAGTCGCGGAAGGCAAGCGTATTGCCAAAGTTGATGTTCTCAAGGGCGTTTGGGTCCACCGGGTCGCCGTCGTACTCCTTCGGCACGACGTCGGTCTTGTGGGCTGCGAGGGCAATGTCGAGGGTTTCGGTGCCGGAGCACATTGAAAACAGGAAGCCGCCGCTCGAGACGTACTTCTTGATCCGCTTGGAGACAGCTAGCTTTAACTGACTCACCTTCCGGAAGCCAAACTTCTTGGCCGCCGCCTCGGCCCTCTTTTGCTTCTGAATGTACCAGGGCTCGTTCCGGTAGCGGATGAACTTACCGAACTGGCCGGTAAAGTCCTCGTGGTGAAGGTGAAGCCAGTCGTAGGAGGAGAGCTCGCCATTGAGGACCTCTTCGTCGTAAATAATGTCGTGGGGCACCTCCGCGTACTCCAGCGCCAGCCGCACGGCGTCGTCCCAGGGCACGGACCCTTCAGGTGCGTACACGGCAATCTCGGGGGCCTTTTCGAGGGGCACTACGGACTTGTTGCTGCCGTCGGATTCGACCTTCGAAATGATCTTTGCGGCATCCCCTCCGCCGACAGGGGTGAAGGAGACGCCCCGGACCCGCAGTTCGCGTCGGACGGCCTCGGTGGCGTCGGTGAGAAAAGAGCCGCCCCGGTAATTCAGAAGCCAATCGACTGTCTGGCCCTCCTGAAGCGTGGCGTACACCGCCCCGTAGGCCTTGAGATGATTCTCTTGCTGCTCGTCCATCGGAATCAGGAGGTCCTGGGCCGGGGCGGCCGGGGCCGTGAGGGCAACGAGTGCAAAAAGGGTGAGGGCGGTGCAGAGAATGTCCCGAAGGTGCATCGCAGAACGGCGGGTTGAGTGTTGAGGATCAGGCGAGGGAAGGGGCCGAGTCCACTATCCCTGCGTCTCTCGGAGGGTCCGGAGGCGCCCTCGCGCATCGCCGGCAAGGAGGGACTTGGGATACTCCGTCAGCAACCGGTTGTACGCTTCGACGGCCGCTGCAGGGCGCCCCTTTGATTCCAACAGCGTGCCGGCCCTGAACAGGCTCCGATCGGCGTAGGGGCTTCGGGGATGGCGCTCCGGAATTTTCCGGAAGGCTGCCAAGGCCGCCGATGTATCGCGACGGGCGATGTGAATCTTGGCCCGCTCGAAACGAGCATTGTCGGCGAGGGGGTGTCGGGGATGTGTCTGCAAAAGGGTGTCCAGTTGGGCCAGGGCCTCCCTGTGTTTGTGCTGGCGATTGTAGAGCCGGATCCGCGCAAATGTTTGCAGGGCCGTATCGAGAGAATCGGGACCGCGGTTTTCCTGGAGCAACGTTTTCAGTTCGATGGCATCGTTCGCCACATCCGCGGCGGTCTTCTTGCTCGTCGCCTTCACGCGGGCCAGGGCCGCGTCGAATTTGCCCTCATAGAAGTGCAGGAGAGCAAGTTCGTATCGGGCGCGGTCTGCGAGATCGCTCGCCTGCGCATCGCTGGTCAGACGCGAGAAGAGCACCCGAGCGCGGTTGAGCTCATTCCGAAGGAGGGCAATGCGGGCAAGATGATACTGGCCCCTTTCGGCGGCTGTGGTCTGCGGGTGGTTCGAGACGAGTTGGTCCAGGGTGGCCTCCGCCTCGTTCAGCGATCGGTAGGCCTCGAGTTGTAGCGTGCCGAGCTGCAGAAGGACCTCTGGATAGTCCGGATGGCTCGGATAGGACTCCAGAAACGTCTGGTAGGCCGCTCGGGCCTTGTCGTAGCGGACGGAATCCTGTGCCGCCGATTCCGTCTCCTGCTCGGCCCATCGGCGATACAAGTCCCCGAGTGTATTCTGCACTTTGGGGGCCACGTCCGCGTCGGGGTAGCGATCCAGCACCGAGGTGCACGCCTGGGTGGCGATGTCGAATTCTTGGGCGTCCGCGGCCTTTCGGGCAAATTCGGAGAGAAGCCGCCCTTCTTTTTTCTCGAGCCGGTCGAGGGCCCGGTACGCGTCGAACGCCGCGGCGTAGTTGTTCTGCTCCATGTGGAGCCAGGCCAGAAGCCGCCGGTACGCACTATTCAACGGAGACTCCTGGACCGTCTCCCGAAGCACCTCGATGCTTGCTCGGATGCCCTGTCCCTGCTCCACGAACGTTTGAAGCCGGTTCCGGACGTATCCCACCCGCCCAGGGGACTCGTCCAGGAGCTCCACGTATTCCCGCATGGCCTTCTTGAATTGGCCGTCGAGCCCGTAGAGGTACGCCAACTCGGTCTGGAATGCCGTGGGGCGGTCCAGTGCATTCCGTCCCTCTGTCAGGACCTCGATGGCCTTTTTGAAGTGGCGAACGTCGACCAGGGTTTTGTGGACCGACCGGTACGTCTGGGGCTTGTTCGGGGCGAGGCGGAGGGCCCGGTCCCAGGTCTCGTTGGCCGCCTCGATTGCCCCCTTCTGGTACTGCAGGCGTGCCTTTTCGGACAGCAGGGAGACGGAGGGAGTGTCCCCGATTCGATCTTGGACGAGATCAATGGCGTCATCGTAGCGCTTGACGCTCTGGTAGGCCTCCTTCAGTTTTTGGTAAAACGCCGTATTGTTGGGAGCGGAGGCGTACAAGTCCTTGAGCAGCTTGATGGCCCGCTCGGTCTTGCCGGCCCGGAGGTATGCGTTGGCCCTCTGAAACTGCCGGAGCGAGGTGCTGTCGGCCTGTTGCGCCTGCACCGGTCCCACGGCTCCGCCGAGCAGAAGAGCCATCAATAAAACCGCGACCCGCAGGTTCAGCGCGGGCCAGACCGAACGTCGCTGGAGAAAAAACCGATGGGTCACGAGGAAACAGGGGGGAGGCCGTGTGGAAAAGCTGGGGACCAGACGTGAGACGTTCAGGGATCGAAGCAAACTCGTTAGTCGCGAGTAGCATCCTACGCTGCGTCCAAGACGGACGTTTCCCGGTCCGACGCCCATTCCACGGCTGGCGTTCGGCGAAAGGAGGTCCGCGTTCGATGTGCTATTTTTTGCGATGTTACACTACAGGTCATGGGTCACTTTGCTCAAAACGGGCAGCCGGACGCAGGGCCCCGGAACCTCGCAATCCTAGGGGCCACTGGTTCGGTGGGCACTCAGACGCTCGAGGTGGTCCGACTGTTTTCGGACCGGTTTAACGTGCGGGCGCTCACATGCGGATCCAATGTGGAACTCCTCGCCAAGCAGGTGAGAGAGTTCCGGCCCGAGTGCGTCGCCGTCAAGTCGCCTGAGCGGGCCGAGGCGTTCGAGCGGACCCTGTCCGACGACGCCCCCAACGTTCGCGTCCACGTTGGGCCGGAGGGGCTGTGCGCGGCAGCCACGCAGTCGGATGTCGACGTGGTGATGGGGGCCGTCGTTGGGTTTGCGGGGCTCCGACCCGTCCTCCGGGCACTGGAGGCGGGAAAGCAGGTCGCACTCGCCAACAAAGAGACCCTCGTCGTCGGCGGCGCGCTGGTGACACAGGCCCTGGAGCAGGGCGAGGGGCAGTTGCTCCCCGTAGACAGCGAACACTCGGCCATCTTTCAGTGCATGATGGGCGAGGCGGAGCGGTCCGTCGAAAGCATCGTTCTCACGGCGTCCGGCGGTCCCTTCTGGGAGCGGGCCGCGGGGACCTTTGGCGACGTGACGGTGGACGAGGCCCTCGATCACCCGAACTGGTCGATGGGGGCAAAGATTACGATCGACTCCGCCACTATGATGAACAAGGGGCTGGAGGTTATCGAGGCGAAGTGGCTGTTTGGTCTAACCTTCGATCAGATTCAGGTGCTGGTTCATCCGCAGTCGATCGTCCACTCGATGGTTACCTTCACCGACGGGTCGATAAAGGCCCAGCTTGGAGTGCCCGACATGAAGGTGCCCATCCAGTACGCCCTGAGCTTTCCTGCGCGTTGGGAGGCGCCCCATGAACGACTCGATTGGAGCGAGGTCTCCCGACTCGACTTTGAGCGTCCCAACCCCGACAAGTTTCCCTGCCTCCGGCTGGCTTACGAGGCCATCGACGCGGCCGGCACGGCTCCGGCCATTCTCAACGCCGCCAACGAAGTGGCCGTCGAGCGATTCCTCGACGAGCAGATCGGCTTCACGGACATTCCACGTGCCGTCGAGCAGGCCCTGGCCCATCTTCCCGTCCATTCCGACCCGACCCTCGACGACCTCGTTGCCGCGGACGAAGAGGCCCGTCGCTTCGTCGAGGAACTCCCCTTGCCGACTCCAAATTGAACACGAGGTATTTGAAGCGCTCTCTTCTCTGCCCTCACGGGCTCCTGTTGCGGTCGTTTGGTCAGTCTTTTTCTGCATGGGGATCTTACTCAGCTTCTTGTCGTCCACCCTCTGGTTTCTTGTGGCGCTCACCGTTCTGGTGTTCGTCCACGAATTGGGGCATTTCCTGACGGCCAAGTACTTTGACATGCGGGTAGAGCGCTTCTCGATCGGGTTTCCCCCAACGATTCTGGGACGCACCTATGGCGCCACCGAATACGTCGTGGGCGCTACGCCCCTCGGCGGCTACGTGAAGATTAGTGGCATGATCGACGAGAGCCTCGACACCGACCACGTGGAGGAGGACCCTGATCCGTGGGAATTTCGGGCCAAGCCAGTCTGGCAGCGTATCATCGTCATCAGTGCGGGGGTCATCTTCAACGCCATCCTGGCCATTTTCATCTTCGGTGGAATCACGTGGAGCGAGGGTGATCGGTATATTCCCGCCGAGAACGTCGAACAGGTCTACGTCCAAAATGGATCGGTGGCCTACGACATCGGGCTCCGGACGGGGGACCGAATTGTGAAGATGAACGGGGAGCCCCTGGAGCGCTTCGATCAGCTGAACCCCAATGCTCTGGTGGCCGCGGACTCGCTAACCCTGACGGTGATCCGAGATGGGGAGCGCACCCGGCTTAAGGGTCCGCCGGATATCATCTCGCGTCTCAGCCGTGCCCAAAACAACGAGGAGGGCTTCGGGCTTAGCTTTCAACCGCCCTTGATTGGGGGCGTTCAGAAGGGAAGTCCGGCCGACTCGGCGGGCCTGCAGGCCGCGGACCGTATCCTCATGATCGGTGCCGACTCTGTTCAGTTCTGGATGGAGATGAGCGAGCTTATTCAGGAGATCGAGGGGGCGCCCGTGCGGGTGCAGTGGTTCCGCCCCGACTCCCTCGTCGGGGCCCGGGCCGATTCCGGGACCTCGAGTCTGGTCCGCGACACGGAGGGGGGGCAGATCCGGGCGGCCGAGATCGCCGCCGAGTACGATGAGGAAGCGGGGCGATACCTGCTGGGGGTTCGGAACCCTGGTGCTCCCGGTGCCAGCCAGGTTACCCGCGACATCCTCTCCGATAAGTTTGGGTTTCGGACCACCACATACGGGCCTGTGCAGGCGCTGCAGGCCGGCGCCAGTGAGACCTGGACCTATGCCCGCACCATCGTCGTCACCCTGAAGCGCATCGTTGAAGGCCGCGATGACCTGACGGATAGCCTCGGGGGGCCGGTGATGATTGCCAAAGTGACGAGCGATGCGGCCTCCGCTGGATCAATTCCGTACTGGCGCCTCATCGCGGCGCTCTCGATCACGCTCGCCATCATGAACATTCTCCCCATCCCGGCCCTTGACGGGGGCCAGCTCCTCTTCCTGCTGTACGAGGCCGTCACGCGTCGACGTCCATCCGCGCGGGTCCGGCTCGTGGCGCAACAGGTGGGGATGATTCTCTTGATCGGCTTCATGGCGTTCCTGATCTTTAACGACATCCTGCGGCTGTAGCGACTACGTATCCACGAGCCGAGCCGGAGTTTATTTCCCGTCGACCTGCCTATGGGACGTGCAGGTCGACAGGGGCCCTGATGCAGCCCGGAGGAATCCCTTTTGCATCGAAACCGTTCATGTAGAAAGTAGGACAAAATCCAGCTGCCCTGGCCGTACCGAACACACGGGGGGAGAGCCCCGGGTATAGACCGTTCGGGACTCGGCCCGGAAAGGTTGACATAAAATGTGCACGAAGGGCCGTTGACCTTCGGGTCTGCTCCCTGTAGGTTACCGTCCTGTTGCACTTCTCGTGGTAGGGACAGAGCACTTTTCCGTCTCACGCTCATTGGTCGGAGTTAAGTAGGTTCATGGAATCGACCCGTCAAACGACGAATACTTCGGCTCGAAGGGAAACCTCCGAGACCGCCGACGAACGCCGACAACGGGCCCTCCGGGAGCGGGGGGAACTGCCAGCACACATCGCCTGCATCATGGATGGAAATGGCCGCTGGGCGCAGCAGCGCGGAGAATCGCGGGTCATGGGGCACCACGAGGGGGTGACCTCTGTCCGAGACGTTACGGAGGCGTGTGCGGAGCTTGGGGTGGATTATCTCACGCTCTACACCTTCAGCACGGAGAACTGGGAGCGCCCTGACTCCGAGATCGATGCCCTGATGGAGCTTTTGGTGCGCACCGTGCAGAAGGAACGGTCGACTCTCATGGAAAACGGAGTGGAGCTCCAAATCATTGGCGACGTTTCCCAGCTCCCCGATTCCTGTGAGGAGGCCTTACTGGAAACCAAGCGAGACACGGCAGACAACAGCCGAATGACGCTCACCCTGGCGCTTTCCTACAGCGGCCGGTGGGAAATTCTGCAAGCCGCCCGCGACCTGGCCTCCAAGGTCGAAGAAGGCGAGCTTTCCCCGGAAGAGATTGATGCATCCCTCTTCGAACACCACCTCAGCACTGAGGGGATGCCAGATCCCGACCTCCTGGTTCGGACGGGCGGCGAGTACCGGCTCTCCAACTTTCTGCTCTGGCAGAGCGCCTACACAGAGCTTTACATCACCGACGAGTTTTGGCCGGACTTCCGACGAGCCCAATTGCACGGAGCCATCCGAAGCTACCAGGACCGCGATCGTCGGTTCGGCCGCGTTGAGTGTAACACCACCGAGGAGAATTCCAACGGGACGTGACGGGTCGGTCCTGCTTCCACCAGGATTTTTGGGTCCGGCCCCTCTGCACGGCGGCTCTTCGGAGAAATTCTTCTCCATCCACTGGGGAGAATAATTCCTGGGGAAGGCGCGTTGCTAAACGAAAGAGCCTAGTCCGCCACGAAACTGCCCGGTGGATGTCCAGTTTCATCGGGCTGATTAGCACTAGCGACACCCTTGCATCAGCGCCACGTTGGCATGCGTCTACGGCTGATCGTCCCCCTTCTCGCCGTCCTTCTTGGAGGCGTCCTGCCCGTCTCCGCGCAGACCCCGACCCAGTCACCTCAGTCGAGCAGCAGCGCAACGGCCCCCCGCCCCACGTACGTCATTGAGGACATTGAGGTGAAAGGGGCGAAGAGCGTGCAGACCCGTCAGTTCGTCATACAGACGAGCGGGCTGACGAGTGGGCAAGAGATTACCCTTCCGGCCGGCGAGGCTGTAAGTCAGGCCATCCGCTCCATCTACGACCTTCGGCTGTTCTCGGACGTAGCCATCTATCGGAAGGGGCAGTCTGATAATAGAATAACACTGGTCATCGAGGTCACTCCCGAGCCGACCCTCGGGGCCTACAGGCTGGAAGGAATCGATGATGGGGATCGAGAGGATCTCAGGAAGAAGATTCCTCTCCTGAAAGGCAGTCCCGTCCGCACCTCCGACGTGGAGCGCTCCAAGCAGATCATCAAAAACTTCTACGAAAAGGAGGGCTATCTTCGGACGCAAATCGACGTCAAGCGCACAACGTCGGATGGCAATCGGGTCACTCTCACGTTTAACGTCGACCGCAATGAGGAAATCGAGGTTGAGCGCATCCGTTTCCTCGGAAACGAACGGTTTGACGACGGGGACCTTCGGGGAGCGATGGAGGAGACCCAGGAGAATCGATGGTGGCGCATCTGGACGGGAGAAAATTTTGAGCAGAATCTCTACGAAGAGGACCTCGACCGGGTCATTGACCACTACCGCGAGCACGGATATTACGACGCTCAGATTGTTCGAGACTCGGTCTACTACCTCGGAGATGGCGGGCTCGGTATCGACGTGGAGGTGCGGGAGGGCAACCGCTACTACGTTCGTGACGTCACCTGGGAGGGAAATACGGTCTATCCGGACCGTGTACTCTCACAGAAGCTGGGCCTGTCGGAGGGCGAAGTTTATAATGGGAAAGCTTTCGACAAGAACCTTTACGGGGGCCAGCGGGAGTCAGGGGTCCTTGGCCTCTACATGGACCGCGGCTACATGCGAGCGAACGTGCAGCCCACCGTTCGGGTGGTCGGGGACGACTCGCTCGACATCACCATGGATGTGCAGGAGGGGGAGGTGTACAACTTCGGTGATATCAAAATCACCGGCAACACGAAGACCAAAGACTACGTGATCCGCCGAGAACTGTACACCGTGCCCGGAGACCGATTTAGCCGAAGTTCCATTCAGGAGTCCATTCGTCGACTCAGCCAACTGGAATACTTCAGCAAAAAATCCCTCTCCGGAGGGCCGGACATCAGTGTCAACGAGCAGAAAAAGGAGGCCGAACTCACGTACAGCGTAGAGGAGACGGGCAGTGACCAGCTTCAGCTTTCAGGCACGTTTGGGCAGTTCGGACTTGTCCTTCAGCTTGGCTTCCAGTTCAACAATTTCTCGGCCCAGAATCTGTTCGACGCCAGCGCGTGGCGTCCCCTGCCGTCCGGCGATGGCCAGAAGCTTAGTGTGAACGTCCGCACCAACGGCAGCTTCTTTCAGAACTACTCGCTCTCCTTCACTGAGCCCTGGTTTGGGGGGAACCCCACGCCCGTCGGGGGATCGGTCTCGTACTCGAGGTACACCCGCTCCGTGTTTGGAGGGGGAAGGAGAACCAGCAACATCGAGGGCGGGAAGTTCCAGAATTTTTCGGCGAATCTATTCGTCCGGCAGCGGCTCGACTGGCCCGACGATAAGTTTATGACTGGGACCCGGGTTGGCTATCAGCTTTACGACAACCGGGGCCGTGTTGCGAGTGGAGACCGAGAGGGAGAACGACGGCCGCTTTTCTCAAGCGTCCCGTTCGGAACGAGCCAGTCCATTACCTTCCGGCAATCTCTGAGCCGAAACTCCCTCGACAACCCGACCTTTCCCCGCGAAGGATCGAAGGTTTCCCTCTCGGTAGAGGTGGCACCGCCCATCGGCGATCTCGTGCAGTACCACAAGTGGCGGCTCGAAACCGACTGGAACGTGCCGGTCGGAGACAACTTCTCGTTCGGTGCTGGGACCGACTTCGGTTACATCGGCTCGATCACCGGAGAGGAGGTTCGGTTTGAGACCTTCGAGGTGGGAGGATCCCCCTTCGACTACCAGGGGGGCACGTTCGGCACAGATCCGGTCTTCATGCGCGGGTACCCGCGAGGAGTCATTGGGCCCCTGACCCGAGGTCCGGCGGGCAACCTGCAGCCCCAGGGTGGACAGCTGTTGAACAAGTACACTTCCGAATTTCGTTGGAAGGCGGTCGAGTCGAAACAGCTGCAGGCCCGTCCCTATCTCTTCGCGGATGCGGCCAATGCCTGGAGCGGCCTGAACCCGTACAGCCCTTCCGACCTGTTCCGATCGGCAGGAATCGGGGTAAAGCTCTTCCTGCCGATCGTCGGTATGATTGAGTTTAACTACGGCTACAACTTCGACGAATTTGTTCCCATTAGTGGAGACAGTGGCCAGCCGGGATGGACCTTCCAGTTCTCCCTCGGCCAAGGATTTGGCGGGGGCCAGAGATAGATCTGTGCTCCTAACAGTCCCGTCCCTGAGGACAATCATTGAACTGGACTGCGTATGTGGAAGCCTAGGCGGAGCGTGAGGCATCAAGGGGGAACCTTCGTTCGAGGGCAGGGGTGGGGCCTCGCACTGATTGTCGCGGCGGTGATCGGACTTTGGGGGTCCGCCAGCGAAGCCCGGGCGCAGCAGAGGATCGGGTACATCGACACTCAGTCCATTCTGGAGGAACTTCCTGAGTATGCTACTGTCCAGCAGAAACTCGACAAGCTGGAAGAAGAGTGGCGTGCCGAGATCCAGGACCAGAAGGAGAGGGTGCAGAAGCTACAGAACGAGTATCAGGCGTCAAGACTTCTCTATACCGACGAAGAACGGAAGCAGAAGCAGAAGGCCATCGAGGAGGCGCAGAGGAAGGTGGAGCAGCTTCGCCAGCAGTATTTTGGGCCCGAGGGAGAGCTGTACACGCGCCAGAAACAGCTGATGCAGCCCATTCAGGAGCGCATTCTGAATGCCACGGAGGAGGTGGCTACGGCGGAAGGATTCGACTACGTATTCGATAAAAGCGAGAAAGTGCTCTTCATGTACGCCCGAGAAGAGTACAACCTGAATGATCAGGTCCTTCGTGAACTCGGGATCACGCCCAATCAAAATGCGGGACGGGACTGACGGCTTGACAGCTTCCAGTTCCAGCACCGAGACACAACATTCGCGTTAGACTGGCTACCTATCACTTTGAACTGAAGAGACTCCCGTAAATCCACCAACGTCTTCCGACAGCTGTCGGGATGAAGTGCTCAAATGCGGCTCGTAGGGAGCTGTAAGTGTCATTTCGGGCAAAAGTGATCGGTAGCGAATTCGTTAGATCAGAGATTAGCTCTTAGAGGCAACTTCTATGGCCATGTCAAAACGAGTACTCAAATCCTTTTCGCTCCTCCTTCTCATCGCCGCGGTGACGGTTGGTCCGGCACAGGCCCAGAAAATTGGGTATGTCGACCAGCAAGCCATCCTGGCGAGCATGCCGGGAATGCAGGACGTGCGCCAGCAGATGCAGAACGAAATGAAGGAGCAACAGCGTCAGCTTCAGAGAAAGCGTCAGAAGTTTCAGAAGCGGGTCCAGCAGTTTCAGCAACAACAGTCCCTGCTGGACGATTCGGCGCGGGCAGAGCGGAAGCGGGAACTTCAGAAGCGGCAGCAGGAGCTCCAGCAGTCCACCCGTAAACGCCAGCAACAGATGCAGCAGCAGCGACGGAAGCTGATGCAGCCGCTGCTGAAGAAGCTTCAGGGGGCGATTGATAAGGTCGCCGCACAGCGGGAGTTGGAGGCCGTGATGCGCCAGCAAGTCCTGCTCTACGACGATCAAACGAGTGACGGCGTCGTAAACATCTCGCGTTCCGTAGCGCAAGAGCTTGGGATCTCCCTCACGCAATCGCCTGGAGAGCCGTCGCCCACCGTCCCTCAGGGGCAGCAGAACACTCCCCCGCCCGGCGGCGGTGGTCAGTAATTTCGATGCGCGATCTTCGAGGAGATTCCTCTTCTGGCTGGGCCCTCAGAATCTTTCGCCCTCGGCTTTAGGCCGAGGGGTCTACGGAGGCTTCCGTTCCCTCTCCGAGGAAGCTTCTCGGGGGCTTCGAGAGGCATCCCCGACCCCTTCAC
>CAZMDV010000004.1:0-28067 GCA_964564875.1 uncultured Salinivenus sp. | reverse complement strand
CCCTTCAGCTGGGGATTGGGAGTGATCCGCTTCAGCCTTTCGAAGGTGCTACTAGCCTAGCGCGCAACAAATCAAAACCCAAAATGTCGGACTCCCAGGTGGTGTTTCTCAGAAGTCGTTCCGTTACTGAATCCGAAGAACTCACGGATGCTCCGTCACGGATGTCCCGTGCTAAAAATTGTATTACCTTGCAATAACAGAAACTAAGAGACCGTGGCACGGCGCGCAACTCTTGAATTATAGTGGAAGGATGAGAGTTTTACCTATTGGTTGGGACTTGCCCCAAACGTTTCAGGCAGCACAACAGTTCGTTCCTGTATAATTTATGATCAATAGGAAAACCTCTCCTGGACGCTCTCAGACTTTCTTCCCTGCATGCATTTTAATCCAATCGTCGTCGGGGCTCTTTATCCCAGCATTAGCCGTGGACTGAGTGCAGACCTGCTCGCAACACAGGCTCTTTCTGGACAGGCATTTCCTGTTTGCACCGCACATGTGGTGGCGGGCGGGGGCTTAGTTACGGACGTGCTAAACGTTCCGACTGACACAGTCTCTGCACAGCTCGAACACCTGTTTGAGACGAGGAATCCAACCAGCGCCAAGGTCGGCATTGTCGGAGCCACCCCAACTGTGGATCGGGTTTTTGATCACTTAAATCAGTTGACCGGCCCCGTCGTTTTTGATCTCACGATCAGCGGACCGAGCGGGGAAGATGTGATGGGACAGCAGGGCCTAGAAGCGGTCACGAACCATCTGAACAAACCGGACCTCGTCACTCTTCGTCTTACCGACGCGTCCCTGGTGGCTGGCATGGAAATTCCGAGTCTCGACGACGCACAGGTGGCAGCACAACGTGTCGCCCAGCAGGGGGCCCGTCGGGTTCTCATTCGGTGTGGCAAGCTCCCTACTCATTTTTTTGATAAGGACGCTACGCCCCCGGACTACGCCCTCGACCTGTTTTACGATGGAGACGATTTTGCTCTGTTCGAAGCCCCTTACCTGGACGGTCTTGAGGATCATCATGGGGCATCCAGTGGTCTTCTCCTCCCCCTTCTCAAAAACCTGCAGGACGGGATGGACCTGGAACCTGCCCTCCAAAAGGCAAAAGGCCGTGTCTCAAACGCACTGCGGGCCGCCCACCAACAGAAACAGACCGAAAATCAAATGACGACGTTCTTCGACACTCTCGAAAAAGAACCGACGATCTCGGAGGCATAACCAAGCGCGTACGAACGTGAGCCCCTTACAACTTGGCAACACCGACATGACTGAAAAAGAAAAGGATCAATCGAAAGCTACCATCTACGATGTCGCCGACCATGCGGGCGTGGCTATTTCCACGGTGTCACGGGTGCTGAATGAGTCCCAGGACGTGGCCGATGGCACGCGTGAGAGGGTTCTGAGTGCGATTCAGGAACTTCAGTTTCGCCCTAATCGCACGGCAAAGTCACTCGCTCAGCATTCGACGAGGACCCTCGCGGTGGCCGTTCCCACCTTTACCACGCCGTTTCACAATGAACTTTTAAAGGGAGTCCGCGATCGTCTCGACGATGAAGACGTCGACCTCCTACTCTGCGACTTGGAGTGGGAGGCGCCCCAGCAGACGCTCCGCCATTTTCTTGAAGGAGGCGCCATGGACGGGCTTTTGCTCGTGGGCGTGTCGGCCGATGAAGAGTTGGGCGAAGAGCTGAAAATGCTTGGGACGCCCGTCGTGCTGGTTGGTGCGCAACTGGATGGTTTTGACTCCTTTTACTGGGAGGACGAGCCCGGGGCCAAGCTGGCCGTCGATCATCTCCTCGAAGAGGGATACACCCGGATCGGGATGATTACGACACCCCACAATAACCGGATCCGCAACGCCCGAGTCGAAGGGTATCGCCGGGCGCTCGAAGGGGCGGGGATCGAGTTCGATCCCGACCTCATCGCCCACGGTCACACTCCCAAGCACGACGGCTTCAGCGAAGAATCCGGCTATGAGGCCATGCAGGACCTGCTGGCGCTCGATACACCAGTGGAGGCTGCCTTCGCGAGCAGTGACGTCCAGGCCATCGGGGCATGGCAGGCGATCCGCGAGGAAGGTCTTGAAGTACCTGAGGACTTCGCTTTCGTCGGGTATGACGACATTAAAGTGAGCCGCTTCATCGGGCTCACCAGCGTGGCCCAGAACATGCACGAGGTGGGGAACGAAGCCACCGACTTGCTCCTGAAGCGGCTGAAGAACACAGGCCCCGAGAAGGTCACGACTCGGCTCGTCGAGCCCCGGCTTCAAGTTCGCAAGTCGAGCGTTCGGTCTCGATGAGGCAACGGCTCGGCGGCACCCTCCAACCTGAGTTTGGTGGTTGGTTTTTCCGGCCGCGCCCTGCGTTGAGCCAGCATTTCCACCACGCGTCCCCGCCCCGATGGACACAGCAGTAATCAAAGCCCAAATTGGACACACAATCCGCGGCACAGACTTCGACGACCTCGGGGAGTGCTATCGTGGCAAGGTGCGGGACAGCTATCGCCAGAACGATCGGCGCATACTGGTCACTACTGATCGAATCTCCGCGTTCGACCACGTGTTGCCGCAGACAATTCCCTTCAAGGGACAGGTCCTCAACCAAACGGCTGCGTACTTCTTCGACGCCACGAAAGACCTCGTCCCCAATCACGTCCTATCCGTACCGGATCCGAACGTCACCGTGGCCCGGGAGTGCGCCCCGATTTCTATCGAGTTTGTGGTTCGCGGTTACCTGGCCGGACACGCGTGGCGCGAATACGACCAGGGCGCGCGGAGCCTCTGTGGAAAAAGGCTTCCGGACGGACTCCGCGAGAGTGAGAAACTCCCCAATCCTATTCTTACCCCAACCACGAAAGCAGAGGAGGGTCACGATCAAGACATTACGCGGGAAGAGGCCATCGCTGGTACCAACATCGACGCAGACACCTACGACCAGTTGGCCGACTGGGCCCTCAAGCTGTACCGGCGCGGCAGCAAGATGGCCACCGAGCAGGGCCTGCTCCTCGTGGATACGAAGTACGAGTTCGGGCGCACGCAGGAGGGAGACCTCGTGCTGATCGACGAGGTGCACACTCCGGATTCGTCCCGCTACTACTACCAGGACGGCTACGAGGAGCGACTGCGGCGGGGCGAACCGCAGCGGCAACTCTCCAAGGAATTTGTCCGCGAGTGGCTCATGGACCACGGGTTCCAGGGCCGGGCCGACGACGAGATGCCCGACTTGCCCGATGCGTTTCGGGTGAAGGTGACGAAACGCTACGTCGAGCTCTATGAGACGGTGACCGGCGAGTCTTTCGAGCCGGACACCCATCCCAACCCGGAAGAGCGGATTCATTCCGCCCTCGCCGACTACGTTCTCAGTGGAGCTGGCTAGGGAGTTGCCTTCGCGATCTCAGAGTCGGAGACATACGTCTCCGGTCTCCGGTCGCCGAGCACGTCGTTGTAATCGTTGAGGCGGCGATCCCGAGCGTCGTGGGGATCGAACTCGACGACGCCGACCTCGTCGGTGGACTCGCCGGCCCGACGAAGAATCGTTCCCGACGGGTCACACACCTCACTCATGCCGATGAAGGTGAGCGTCTCCCCCTCTTTCTCCTCCTCCCCGTGGCGATTGGCCGTGACGGTGAAGACGTGATTTTCACGGGCTCGAATGGGCATCGAGTCGGGGCAGTGTGGGAGCACGAGATTAGAGGGATGGGCAATGACGTCGGCGCCTCGCAGGGACAGAGTCCGGGCGGCCTCGGGAAAGTACCAGTCGAAGCACACCATGACGCCGAGTCGATACGGCCTCCCCTCTCGTGTCGTCACTTCGAAGACCCGAAACCCAAGGTCGCCAGGCTCGAACAGTGTATTCTCCTCATAGAAGAGGTGCACCTTCCGGTAAGTATGCACGGTCCCCGTCGGCTGGACGACGACCGCACTATTGTAGAAACTGCTTCCCTCCCGCTCTGCCAGGCCGGCGACGAGGGTCGCGTCAAGCGAGGCCGCCCAGTCACACAAGGCCTGAGTAGACCGTCCCTCCGGAATTGGCTCAGCCACCTGCATGAGGTCTACCCGAGACTGAAAGAAGTACCCTGACGTGAACAGTTCAGGAAGGACAATCAAATCTGCCTCCAGCGATTGAATCTGGGAGGCGACAATCTGGAGATTCGCATCAACGTCCAGGTACGCAGGAGCGAATTGAAGGTAGGCAGCATGCACGATTGGTGAAGTGAATCAGGCCAAAGGCTGCGCGCTCGGTCCGATGCTGATCCTAGCCCCAGTCACTGGGCCCTCCAGCCGGTCGTACGTGACATGGGGCCGAGGATTAGCATCGACCGATCCGGTACCGTGAGCAGTGGTAAGGGATCGGATACTCCACAGTGTACTGGTCTGAGGGGGCGACATCAAGGGAATCTGTGTTCTGCAATCCCTACACATCCATAGGTACCATACGACGGTGCATGCCGCTGTGGGTTTTTTCGGGTTTTAGATTGTTCACGTGCAATAACAGCAATTCAGCTCAAGGGTCAAAGAATCGGGCATCCCCACCATCAGGTGCCCAGCTGATCAAGAGTCGCTTCGACCGCGTCAAAGTCGGGCTGTCGGCCCGCATTATCCAGTACTTCCGCGTACTGAACGACCTTTTTCCGATCAATGACAAACGCCGCGCGCTTGGCAATGCGATCCAGATTCATGGAGGTGAAATCCTGGGCGTATTTTGCCCCGTACATCGCACTGACCTCGGCGTCATGATCACTCAGGAGAGGGAATTCGAACCCATGAACGGATCGGAACTCAGAGAGCACGAACGGCGAGTCGGTGGAAATTCCAGCGACGTGCACACCGTCAAAAGAGTCATAGTCGTTGTTCACAGTGTTCAGCTCCGTCGTACACACGCTGGTGAACGCTCCTGGGAAAAACAAGAGCACGACGGGTCGATCAAGATGTTCGGACAGCTTCCACGGCTGCTGCTCATCCGAAAACAGGGTAAAGTCGGGCGCAGTGCCGCCCTCTGTGAGTGGAGGCTTCGTGTTCGAAGTACTCATTGGCGACGAAAAGTGTGTGTTGTGGATAGAAACTGCTATTTGAAACGAATGGCTCGAACCGGTTCGACCCGGGCGGCAACGCGGGCGGGGACATACGCAGCGGCCCCACACAGCAGGATAGTCACGAAGCCTACCAGTACGAAGTCCAGAGGATTCAGTCCGATGGGAGCCGTGGTCATGTAGTAGGCCTCCGCGGGTAAAGAGACAATCCCAAACTGCTGCTGGAGAAGCGCAAGCGTCAGGGCCAGGCTCGATCCGATTCCGGTCCCCACCGCGCCGATGAGCAGTCCCAGGCCCAAGAACAGCCGCTTCAGCGCCCCCCCAGACGTGCCCAAGCTCTTGAGAACACCAATCTCTCGGGTTTTCTCTAGAATCATCATGAGGAGCGTCCCGATGATGTTGAAGGCCGCCACAATGACAATCACCCCGATGACCAGAGGAATGATACTTTGCTGCAGGTCGACCCAGGCAAACAAGCCAGCGTACCGTTGGTAGATCGTGCGGGCGGACACCGGGAAGCCGAATCGGTTTTCGGTTTGCGCGGCGAGAGAATCGATGCGGGAAACCTCGTCTACGGTCACGTTGAATCGACTGACCGCGGGCGCTGGCACGTCCCCCAGCCAGCGCGCCGTAGAGATGTCACTGAAGACGTAGACGTTATCGACGTTTTTGAGCGAGGTGTCGTAGATGCCCCGGACTCGAAACTGCTTGACGCGAGGAGGTTGGATTCCCATCCCCTCCCCTTCTGAAGTGCCCTTCTGTAAGGCGAAGGCCGTGACGAGTTGCCCCTTCTCCAGGCCCAGTTGGTCTGCCAGCTCCCGTCCTACGACGAGCCCAGGATGATCCTCCGGGCGCTGTCGCACCTCCGAGGTTCCCGTTTCCATTCGTTGTCGCAGATGCGAGGGAAGCTGTTCCATGCCCAGGAGCACGACCCCATCGATCGCGTCCGCTGAGTGACGGAGCAGCACAGGCTGTTCGACGACCGGCACGACCCGCGCGATTCCGTCCATCTGGGCGAGCGTGGAGCGGAGGGCATCACCCTGGGCCAGAGGCTCGTCCCGAACGTAGCTCGTCACCTGGATATGCGCCCCGAAGCCGACAATTTTATTCTCAATCTCTCGACTAAAGCCCCGGACAATGGCGAGCGCGAGGAGGAGCGCCGCGACCCCCAGCGTGACGCCGCCAATCGCGACGTAAGTAATGAATCGGAGGAAACTACGCCCCTCCTTCTGTCCCTCGGCCCCCCACAGATACCGAAGGGACATAAAGCGTTCGAAGCGAAACGACACAGTGCGGGAAAGGGGCGATTTCCGGAAGGACGCGCGAGACCAAAGTGCAGTTTCGCTACAGCGGCGTCGCCCAAAAGATCCAATTCAAGTCGGCACTGGCGACGAACAAGCGCCGACGAGCCTGCGTATTTTCCTAGACGTTGAATGTTGTAAACGCTTTTCCACCGACCTGTCGGCCCAACCCCCGCCCACGCCATGAACAACGCCTATCCTGAGACTCCGACGCCCAAAAACGAACCGATCCTTTCCTACGAGCCCGGGTCCGAGGAACGTCGCTCGGTCCGAAGACGGCTCCGAGAGCTCCGAGACCAGACCATCGAAATCCCCGCGTTCATTAAGGGAGAGCCAGTGTATCCGGAGCCGGCCTCCGAGGTGGTGCCCCCCCACGACTATCAGCACCTGCTCGGTCGGGTCCACCAGTGTGGTGCCGACGAGGTAGAGGACGCGATCGACGCCGCCATGGACGCTAAGGCCGAGTGGGCCGCTATGGACTTTTCTGATCGAGCTGCCATCTTCTTGAGGGCTGCCGACTTGATTGCGGGGCCCTACCGCGACACGCTCAACGCGGCGACCATGCTCGGGCAGGGCAAGAGCATCCACCAGGCCGAGATCGATGCGGCCTGCGAGCTTATCGACTTCCTCCGGTTCAACGTCCACTACGCGGAGCAAATCTACCGCGACCAGCCCAACGACTCGCGGGGCGTTTGGAACCAGATGCAGTACCGGCCACTCGAAGGGTTCGTTCTGGCGGTGACCCCATTCAACTTCACTGCCATCCAAGGCAACCTGCCGACCGCGCCCGCCCTCATGGGGAATACGGTCTTGTGGAAGCCTGCGTCGCGATCGATCTACTCCGCCTTCTTCTTCTACAAGATCCTTGAGGAGGCCGGCCTCCCCCCCGGTGTTATCAACATGCTTCCAGCCGACGACGGCGCGGCAGTTGGGGACCCAGCCCTCGCCTCCGAACACTTCGCCGGCCTCCACTTTACCGGATCGGTCGAGACGTTTGACCACCTCTGGTCGCGCATCGGAGAGAACCTAGATACGTACCGAACCTACCCCACTATCGTGGGTGAAACGGGCGGAAAAGACTTCATTGTCGCCCACCCGTCGACGAACGTTGAGCAGGTGTCGACGGCCATTGTACGGGGTGCATTCGAGTACCAGGGCCAGAAATGCTCGGCCTCTTCCCGACTCTATATGCCCGAGTCCGTCTGGCCGGACATTCGGGACCAGATCACGTCACAGCTCGACGAGATCAGCGTCGGCCCTCCCGAGGACTTCACCAACTTCATCAACGCCGTCATTGACGCGCGGGCATACGACAAGATTGTGAGCTACATTGAGCACGCCCGCCAGGCCACCGACGCAGAAGTCATCTACGGCGGCACCTACGACGACTCGACCGGATACTTTATCGAACCTACTCTCATCCGCGCCCATGCCCCGAAGGAAAAAACCATGCGGGAGGAGATCTTTGGGCCGGTCACCACTGTGTATGTGTACCCGGATGAGGAGTATGCTTCCACCCTCACCCTAGTGGACGAGACCTCCCCGTACGCACTGACCGGCTCCATCTTCGCCCGCGATCGTGCCGCCATCAAGCTCGCGAGCGACGTCCTCGAAGAAGCCGCCGGCAACTTCTACGTCAACGACAAGCCCACTGGGGCCGTGGTCGGTCAGCAGCCCTTCGGCGGTGCCCGCCGGTCGGGGACCAACGACAAGGCCGGGTCGGCCTATAACCTCATGCGATGGGTATCGCCGCGGGCCATCAAGGAAAACTTCGATCCACCCACGCACTACGGATACGCCTGGAATCAGCCGGATGCCGTCGAGGAGCAGGACGAACCCCGCACGGAAGCCGGCGACGGGGCGGTCGCGTAATCTCGGGAGCCAGACGAGCGCTCCCGCGCACTTCCCCTGCCTTCGCTAACGACGGGCACAGAAAGGTGAGATCGCGGATCCATCCGCGCGGTCACGGTCGATATCGCACCCGCAGATTGTGGGCATTTCGGTGTTCGAACGTGTAGGAGAGACTGACCTCACACGCCCACTCGATGCGAGTAGGACAGAAGCTTTCCGGGGGCAATAAGAAGAACACACCCTTGCGAACTTTCTCACGCCTGAGTACTGTGGCCACGGTTTTTGAAAGCACTAACCATCCCGGTGACACTCCATGGGGGATTGTATACACCCGGTTTCTTGCACGCCCCCTCGGCGTGTGCACCGTTCCCCTCATGATCGGAGCCACCACGTCCGCGCTGCTGGAACAGCCGATCTGGGGGTATCTCGTGTGGGGGCTCCCCACGGCGATTGCCTTGGCGACGGTGTGGACCCACTTCACCCTGTCTCGAACAATCGCCGAAGCTGGATTCCGTCCGGGACAGGCCGCACTTCGAAGCGTGTACGACGTACTCCTCGACCAACCGTTTGTATGGAAGCCAATCTTCAAGGTCCGGACGACCTCCAGGCACGTAGAACTCTCGGCTGGGCGTACCACGCATGAGCTCACGTCAAGTCAGTGGCCGGACTACGACGCGCTTCGTAACGCCGCGCGCCAGTCCTTTCAGCCCGAGGCCTCGCCGCCCTCCCATGCGTGACCCCGCGTGTCCTTCCCCACCGTCCGCGGCAGATGGACTCTCGGCCCAATTCTGCGAGGATCCTGAGACCACGACTTTGGACTGCAATAACAGAAACTAGCCCGGTCACCGGGGATTCGCGTCATGCCCAAACTCCAGATTGACCACGACGCCAACCTGCCCGTCCGGGAGCAGCTCATCAACCAGCTCCGGTACCTGATTGCGAGTGGACACTTCAACGTCAACGATACGCTGCCCTCCACCCGCTCCCTCGGGGATCAGTTGGGCATCTCCTTTCACACTGTCCGGAAGGCATATCAGGAGCTCGAAGAGGAAGGGCTTCTCAGTTCCCGCGTGGGAAGCGGCTACACCGTTGAAGAGCGGAGTCCGCTCGCGAAGAGCGAACGGATGGAGCGCGGTGCGAAAGTCATCAACGACACCCTCCAGCAACTCGTGGGGCTGGGCTTGAGCGACGCCGAAATTGAATCGCTCTTTCAGGAACAGGCGACCCTACTGGATCACGCTGGCTTGGAGCGAAAATTGATTACCGTGGGTCCCCACGATGAATTGAACCGAATGTGTGCCGACCAACTCGGTACGGCACTCCAGAAGACGATTCTGCCGGTTCCCCTCCCCCAGATAGAGCGGCACAAGGATGCAGATTTTGCCTTCTGCCCTTATCCGTATCTTGCCGACACCCTGGAGACGCTCTCGCGGACGGACACGATGGGATTTGCGACGCACCTTCCATCGAAGGTACTTGAGACGGTGTCTCGACTCCGAGACCACGACACGCTCGGCCTAGTCACACGCTACCGAGACACCATTCCTCCCCTTTCCGAGGACCTCCGAACGCACACGGCCTACGACGGTCAGGTGCTCGCTGCATCGATTGACCAGGAAACGGAGCACCTCAGGGGGTTCGTGGAGGAGACGGACCTGCTGCTGGCCACCCCGGCGAGTCAGCGCCGCCTGCGCCCCTTCCTCGACGAGTCGATCCACGACTTCGGGGAACTCAAGGTGTTAGTAACCCAAGACTCGATCGACGCAATCGCCGACGCGGTGCCGGCATAGCCATTGGTCCTCCTCACTCATTTTCAGTCCCTTGCACCTCCTCATCCGCCGGCTCAGACACCACGGGCGTACGGTCGTGGGACGACTCATTTTCCCCATCCGTGCCCGCTTCTTCTAGCTGGTCCGCCTGTTTGATCTGATCCACTCGGGAATGTGGAGACGCTTCTGCGAGCTGGGGACGGGGCTCCTTCGTAGACCGGGGACGTCCTCCCTCCCGGGGCTGCGTCCATCCTCCCCATGCATCTTGACTGTAGGCCACCTTCACATTGACGTACGGACGCTCCGCCAGAAGCGAAACGACCTCGACCTCGGGCTCTTCCGTCTCTTCTTCCTGATCGGGATACTTGACCCGGACGTGATAGATGCCGAGCAGCATCTTGAGGAAGGTGTCCTTGATAAGACGCAGGTCCCGGAATGTCAGGTCCGTATTGTCGAGCTGGCCGTCGTCGATCCGCTCGCTGAAAATCAGTTCAATGAGGTTTTCGAGGCGACGAGGGGAGGGATCATCGAGACTTCGACTAGCGGCCTCTACGGCGTCTGCAAGCATTAGAATTCCCGTCTCTTTCGAGTCCGGTTTGGGACCCGGGTAACGGAACTCGGTTTCCGAAACGGACTGGTCATTATCGTCGGTCTGACTTAGGGCCTTGCGGTAAAAATACTCGATCCGTGCCGTCCCGTGATGCATGGGAATGAATTTGAGAACCCGCTCCGGAAGCCCCTCCTCACGGCCCATCTCAAGTCCTTCCTTCACGTGGCTCGCTATGACTAGGGCACTCATGCGCGGCTTCAACTCGTCGTGGGGATTCGACGCGACCCGCTGGTTCTCCACGAAGTACTCGGGCTTCTTCATCTTGCCAATGTCGTGGTAAAGCGCCCCGACCCGGGTTAGGAGCGTGTGTGCCCCAATCCGGTCGGCGGCGGCCTCGGCTAAGTTTGCAACCTGCAAGGAATGATTGAACGAACCCGGGGCTTGGAGGCTTAAGTTCTTAAGAACCTGGTTGTTGGTGTCGGAGAGCTCCAGGAGGGTCAAGTCGGTCGTGATGTCGAAAATCCGTTCCAGCGCCCACAGAAAGAGGGACGACGTAATCGTGATCGCCGATGCGATGGCTGCGTACGCCAAGTCCGGCGCTACTCGTTCGAGGGGCAGGTCTATGTAGAGCCATGAGGCAGTGAGGACGAGGAAGTAGCCGATGAACACCACGCCTCCGCTGACAAAGAACTGGCCGCGGTTTTTGATGTCCCGAACGCTAAAGATGCCGAAGGACCCGGCAAAAAAGGTGGCGAGCGTGTACTCGAGATCAAGCCCAAGCATTTGCCCACCCGTGAAGGCAAGAATCAGGGTTCCAAACAGGGCAATCCGGGAGTTGAAGACAATCGTCAACAGCACAGCGGCCAGGGCCACGGGGACGGCGTATAGAGACCACGGGGACCGGATGACAATTCCGTACAGCAGAATAATGAAGGCCAGAATCACCGAAACGAGCACGAGATCGCGGTCCTTGGCCCATATTTCCGGCCGCAGAAGGTAGAGGTAGAAAAAGAAGAAACCGAGACCGAGGAGCGTGTAGAGGATCTCGCCACTTACCTGCTGCCAGACAATGTCGGACCCAAATCGTCGGCTCTTCGCTCGTTCGAGGGAGGCGAGTTTACGCTTGATGTCCACCGTCACCCGCTCCCCATTGCGCACGATGGGCTCCCCCTCTTCCACCCCGCCCTGGATCGCCGTGACGTTTCGGGCCCGGCGCTGTCGCTCTTCCATGGTATCCTCACGGAGGTACCGAAGAGACGACTCAAAGATGGCCTGGAACATGGAATACGCAATTCGGGCATGCTCTTGATTTTCGGAAAATTTCTCTTCCAACTGGCTTTCCGCGTAGTCGTACGCCTCATTCAAGCCGTACAGGTTAGACTTGTCGACCGCCCGCTGGGTCTGTTCACCCTTGTTACGAACGATGATTTGGTCGGTGTGAATAGAATCCCGTGCCCGATTCAGAACCCCGATGTTTAGGAGCTGCCCGCCAATCCTGAAGGCGGAATCAAGAAGCCGTTCGTGGAGCTGAGGGCCCTCGTCGCTCTGCCGGCGAGAAGGGCCCGACAAATTCTGAATCTGTCCAAAGTACTGTCTCGCCAGGTACGTCCATTGGCCGGTATTGAGGGTGAGCCGGGCATTGCGACGACGTTGTACGTACCGTGCCGAATCACGCCGCGCCTCCGCTCGCTCCCCTCGTTGTTTGTGATATCGATAACTTGCGTAGGCATCCAGAATCTGATCGAGCTGCTGACGGAGGGCCTCGCGGTTCTGCTCCATCTGCTGGGGGGCGTCCTGGATCTCCTCAAAATACGGAGGTGTGTTCTTGCGGACCGTATCCCGCCGGGCCTCAACGCGCTCCTCCTGGAGGTAGACGGGAAAATCGAACGGGGCCCTGAGGGTAGACTCCCGCCACACGTCTCCAATCTCCACCGTGTACTCGTAGAAATCTCCCCGTGGGAAAGCGGCGACCGTGAGAGCCGCCAGTCCGAGGAAAAGTCCCCCGCGAAGGAGCCATTTCTTCCAGCGATCTGTTTCTTCGGAGTCGTCCCTCTCTAGACTATCTCCCACAGGCTGAGGCTTCCGACGACTCCAACCGAGTATATCAAGGAGACCCATAATCGACCGTGCTGACGATGACTGTCGTGCGCCTTTGTCTTCCTCGGAGACGAACGACAACGGGGTACCGAGGAAAACTGAATGCACGCGGGGGTGAGGAGGATCCTGAACGGCCCTGGACACCGCAGCTGTTTTTCCCTTGCACCGCCTCAACAACAAACCGTCAGGGGGAGGCCGTCTCTGAGGTGGGCGCATTTCCCCGCACGGTATCGGCGGAGACCGGCACCGTGGACGGAGAAGCTCGAAGTGTGTCAAAAAATTGTTGAGCCGTCTCGCGGGTAATCACGATCCGTCCCTTGTCGTCGGTTCGGGACGTCGGATAGGGGTACCGCTCGAGGAGAAGACGCAGGCTGTCCAGTCGGTTCTGGAGCGTGATTCGACGAGCAAATGGGAAGACCCTCGCCTCTCCTTCTTCGATCCAGTAGGGGCGACGGAGGTCATCGTCCTGTTGTACGCGCATTTCCCGGACGTCCGCCGTGGCGAGGACCGCAACGTGCAGTGTGTCGTCGAGCGTACCCCTTGCTTGGGAAAGGGGCTGGGACGTTTCCTCCACCCCAGTGGAGTCCGCAACGGCCTGGGAGTCTGGGGAGGGACGATCCACAGATGCCGCCGCACGACGAGCCGGTTCGGAGGTGGACTTGGAAGGCGGAGAGTCGCTCTCTAGATAGGTAGTGAGCGTCCCAACCGCACCGAGCACAATCAGGCTGGTGATTGCTACGATGAGCGTCCTCCGATACTTCGACCAAAGGCCGTCTATACCGGCGATCTCCCACGAGCGAGAGGAGCTCGGCGTCGGAGAGGGGTCTTCAGGATGGTCGGGCTCTTCGGACGCCCCGCCGTCTCCTACGGGGGTGGGCGGTGCGCTCTCATCGAGCTCACGGGTTTCAGAGGGGCGTTGGGAAACCTCGTCCGGATCTGTCGAGGAGGCGTCCGAGGGCTCCGGCGTTGGATCGGGCTCCACCGCCGACGGAGGGACGTCGAGATGCTGGACGGCAAGCTGATTCTCGTACTCACCCGAGAGGGCCGAGTCGAGGTAATCCAACACTGGATCGGGCGGAAGGTCCATCGCCTCGGCGTAGGCCCGAACGAACCCTCGGAGGTAAACAGGGGTGATCGTCGACTGCTCGTACAACGTGCCCGCCTCGAAGGACTGGAGCTGAGATTCGGGAACTTGCGTGGCCGCATGAACGGTCTCAAGAGTCACCTCGCGATCTTCGCGGATCCGGCGAAGATCTCGGGCAAACCGCTGGAGGGCGCTCGTGTCGGGCTCACTGGACATGGCGACGAGTGCGCTCGGTAAGAGAACCCAGCGTCAACGAGTCAGACCATAGGCTCAAGATCTGACGGGGATCATCGCCAAACCCGCAAAAGAAAGGGCCGTTCCCGCCTATGCAGGGACAGGGAACGGCCCAGAGGGAGCAAACTGGTCGGGACGGCGGGATTTGAACCCGCGACCTCATGTACCCCATACATGTGCGCTACCGAGCTGCGCCACGTCCCGCGGAACCACATAGGGAAAGGTCATATGACAAAAGACGGTGCGGGTTCTGACGATCCCGACGGATTGCCGGCGGGAACCTTGTGAGTTCTCGACGAAGGCCCCCAGGTCCTTCCCTGGGCGCACAGGCATCAGCTCACTTGGCCCTCGTCTGGAGTTCGAAGAGAAGACTGGACCTTCACCTCGCTGTGCAGCGTGCGGTGGACCGGGCACTTGTTGGCGATTTCGAGCAGCCGCTGGCGCTGGGTGTCGGTCAGGGCTCCTCGGACCTCTATTTCTCGCTCGATATGGTCGATCTTTTCCTTTTCGGTTTCGCAACTCTCACAATCCTTCGCGTGGATTTTTTCGTGCGAGAGGCGCACAATCGTCTCTTCCAGGGGCCACTCCTTGCGGTCGGCGTACATGCGGAGTGTCATGCCCGTACAGCTGCCGAGGGCCGACAGGAGAAGGTCGTACGGCGTGGGGCCGGCGTCGTCCCCCCCCACTTCCTCGGGCTCATCGCCAACCAGGGAATGCCGTCCAGCCTGGATGTCAGTGCGGTATGCCCCCCCGGTCCGGGTGGTTACCGCTCTCTCCGGTTTCTGGGGCTCGGACCGGGAGCGGTCTACGTACTTCTCAGCCCAGGCGCCGAGCACCACGCCAACGTACTCCGCGTCGGCCCGGTCGGTGAGAAGATGGTGGGCGTCGTCGAGCGAGACAAAGCTCTTCGGGTGCTTCGCAGCCTGAAAAATCCGTCCGGCATTCTCCACGCCCACCGTTTGGTCGATGGGTGAGTGGAAGATCAACAGTGCTCGATCGAGAGTTCGGATTGTCTCCTCCATCCTCGTAGCGGCCAGGTCGTCGAGGAATTGCTTGCGAATGGTAAAGGTCCGACCCGCAAGCGTAATACGGGCTTCCCCCTTTGCCTTGATGTCCTCGACGGCATCCTCCAGGTGGCGTGTGACATGCTCGGGGTCGTAGGGCGCCCCTATGGTTGAAACCGCCTGTACGCTATCGAGCCGGTGGGCTGCCTGCAGCACGGCTGCACCGCCCAGCGAATGTCCGACCAGAATCCGCGGGGGTTCGTAGTTCTCGGCCAGAAAGTCGGCCGCGACGACGAGGTCATCGACATTGGACGTAAAATTGGTGTCGGCGAAATCGCCTTCACTCTCCCCGAGCCCTGTAAAATCGAAGCGGAGGACAGCGATGCCGTGGTGGTTCAGGGCCCGACTGATCGCCCCTACGGCCCGCAGGTCTTTCGAGCAAGTGAAACAGTGAGCAAAGAGGGCGAAGGCGCACGGAGATTCCCCGTCGGGAAGGTCGAGGCGAGCGGCGAGGGCATCACCCTCTGGATTCTCGAAGTGGAGTTTTTTGGATGGCATCGATGCAAAACGTCGCCCGTGAAAGAGAACAGAAACGTGAATCTTGCTTTATCGCGGACCCACGTATTTTATTGATCATCACGATTTTTCTACGGTCGACCTGGATGGAACGTTGAAGGAAAATCGACGGGGCTCTGAGGGCGTATCGGGGCCAAAGTTTCGTTCGACGAACGTCACCGTCCCGGACCGATGTACGAGAATAACGGTGGAGGACCGCGTCCCGTACTTCTCCCCCTCAATAAACGGCGGAGAGAGCATTCGCTCAGTGTCCTGCCCCACCCCCGTATTCGGGAGCTCCTCGTCTGGGGCCGGCTGTCGATCGTCCAGAAGATCGAGCAGGCGTTCAGGGGTAATCTCGTTTTCGAGTGCGGCCCGCAATTTGGACGTTCCGCGCTCAACCTTCGGCCAGGCGTCATCGAGCTGCGCGTTGCTCATGCCGTGGACGCCAGGGGCAAGAGATCGTGGCGCCCCGTTCCGATTCGAGAGATAAAAGGTCTCATTCGGCGTTCCCACGAGTAGATTGAATCCATCGTACCGGTCGGCGATGGCCTGGACTGAGCGGACATACGCCTCCGGAGACGGTTCGTCCTTCAAGTAGTCCGCCACGAGGTGACCTCGCGAGGGCGCGTCGTCCCGGTGTGGCCTTTGATCACGAACGTTGGTGACAGTCGCCCAGTACCCTCGCTGCGTGATGCCCAACCACGTGCCCCCGTCTCTGAGGTCCCGCCCGCCGAGGACGTGCGGCGCGTCGTCCCAGAACGCGGCCGGGGCTGAGGGCCGATCGTAGAACTCGTCTCGGTTGCCCGCGAAGACGAGGGGATACTCTGGATGGGCGTCCTGCGCAAAGAGAATCAGACACATGGCTGGAAGCAAATTGTCAAGTCGTCTGTGCACGAGCGAGGGGCGTCGTTACGCGGAGTCCAGGGACTACTCTTCCCGCTTCTCGACCGCGTAGAGACGCGGGGGGTCGTTCGTCTGATTCATGAACTGATAGGACAGCGCGCGGAGCGTGTCGTCGGAAAGGGCCGACGCCCACGACTCCACAACCCGAGCCTCCGCCTCGCCCCCGTCGTGCCCGGTATACGCTACGACCGTGATGATGCCGCCGGGTCGAACCAAGTCCACGCTCGTGTCGAGGGCCTGGCGCGTGGTTTCCGGCGTCGTAGTCACAGAATGGTCGCCCCCAGGTAAGTAGCCGAGGTTAAACATCACGGCATCCACAGTTCCGAAGTCACTCTCGCTCAGGTGATCCTCTATCGTCTCGTGACCGGCGTGGACAAGTCGGAGCGACGCGTCGGATGTTTCCCTCCGAACCCGCCGACGGGTTTCTTCTAAGGCCTCCTCCTGAATGTCGAACCCCACGACCCGCCCCGGAGGTCCTACGGCCTGCACCAGAAACAGCGTGTCATGCCCGTTGCCCACCGTGGCATCGATCGCGAGTCCCCCGGAACTCACCGCTCGGCTCACCAACAAGTGTGCGGCGTCTAGAACGCACGGAATCGCCATGGCGAACGTGGGAGTCAAGAGAAATCAACCCCCCCTAGGCGGGAACGAGTTGATGGCGAAAGCGCAGGCTGGCCGGAAGGGCCGTAGAAAGCGACACCATAAGGGAAATACAGGGACTATCCTGAATGGGTCCTGGGTCCGGAGTTATTCCTTCCTCTACGGCAATCGCATCTTCGCAACGGCGGCCTTTTCGCACCGCTCTACTGGGGCAGAAATCCGGTGCGCCAACACCCACATTTTCGGTTAGCCCAGGAAGGACCGCCGTACATCGGAGCGCGGAAAAACCCCAGACGCTCGACCGGAATTTCAACAGGCGATTGTCTTGATTTCCTCCCCACGCGGCGAGGGTCCGGCAGAGCCTCGGCCGGAGGACTGACGATCGACTCATCGGCGGGATTCCAGACTTTTCCACTCGCTAGAATTCTCCACGGAGGATGAACCTCCCACCGCGGCAGCCCGTGAAGCATCGCCTATACTCTACCACATTCCTGCGCCTTCATGGCTGTCCACGTCGACCTTGGGCCTAGGAGCTACACCGTCCACTTTCGCTCGCTATCGGCAGTGCCCAGGCTGCTGGACGAGGCGGGGCTGCAGCCGAGGCGGTGCCTTATCGTGACCGACGAAAACGTCGCGGCGCACTATCGCACGCCCCTCGTGACGAGTCTGTCCGAGGCCGGTTGGACCGTTCGCACGCTTGTGCTTCCCCCGGGCGAAGAGACCAAGTCGGCCTCCTGCCTACACACGATTTACGACGAGGCGCTCGAATGGGGCATCGACCGGCAGACCCCCGTTCTTGCCCTCGGCGGGGGCGTCATCGGAGACTTGGCCGGGTTTGCCGCCGCCACGCTCCTGCGGGGCCTCCCGCTCGTGCAGCTTCCCACCTCCCTCCTCGCCCAGGTCGATGCGTCGGTGGGCGGAAAGACAGCCATCAACCACGCAACCGGTAAAAACCTCATTGGCGCCTTCCACCAGCCACAGGTCGTCTGTGCGGACCCGAAAACGCTGGATACCCTCCCGATGCGGGAGTACACGAGCGGGATGGCAGAGGTCGTAAAGCACGCGCTGATCAAAGACCCGGAACTCTTCGAACGCCTGGAAGACCATCTCGTCCCGATAATGGCCCGCAAGGACCGCGCGATTGTGTCGACCGTCATCGAACAGGCCGTACGCGTGAAGGCCGAGGTCGTGAGTGCCGACGAGCAGGAAGAGGGCCGACGGGCCATCCTCAATTTCGGCCACACCTTTGCCCACGCCCTGGAACTCGTCGGGGGATACGACACCTTCAGCCATGGGGAGGCCGTAGCTCTCGGCATGCGGGCCGGTCTGCACCTCTCCCACCAGCGGCACCCGGAGTCCATTCCCCGAGACCGACTTGATCACATCATCGACGCTATTCCGGTCCAGGGCAACCCTTCGGCCGTGCCTTTCTCCGAGCTTTACGAGGCCATGTCGGCGGACAAGAAAAATCAAGGCAACACGATTCGCTTTGTCCTCCTGGAACGCCTGGGCCACGCATACGTCACGGGAGAAGTCACCCAGCCGGAGGCCCGCCACGCGTGGGATTTCGCACGTTCATCCTGAAACGCCGACCCGGTTCAGTCGTGTGAGAATCGTCAGAATGCGCGTTCCGTAAAGACAACGCAGCGCTTCGTCCCCACCTCAGTATCTCCTCGTGCCCGACTCGTTTTCCCGTCGGTCCTTGTCGCGGCCCTTTTGGCGAGCGATGCGAGTGGCCCTCGCCGCCGTCCTGGTGGGTGCCGTAATTTTTGTTGGCCTCACGCGAACCCAGGTGGGGCGGGACACCATCCGGCAGCAGGTAGAGACTGCGTTCAACCAGCGCTTTGCGGGACATCTGTCTGTCGGCGCGCTGAGTGGCACCCTGATCGAAGACGTCGTGGCCACCGACGTCCAGCTTCGAGATCCATCTGGAGACCTCGTTGCGACCGTCGACTCAATTCGGGGAACGCCGCGGTGGGCCAATCTTCTTACCGCAGAACTCTCGGTGCGGACCCTCACGATCATCCGCCCCCACTTGTCCCTCCGTCGAGATTCAAATGGGACATGGAACGCTGTCCGGGCCCTTCGGAGGAGCACCTCATCGCCCCCGTCCGATCAGCGGCTCGACTTGTCCTTTGCCGACGTCGAGGTGCAGGACGGCCGCGTGACGACGGCGCGACAGGGCCCCGCCCCGGACGCTGTACAGGAAAACTGGGTGTTTGACTACACCAGGACTCGGATCACCGACATTTCCCTCGAGGCGTCTGCCCGGCGGGCCGGCTCCAGCGGCCTGTTCGACATTACCAACGTGGCCTTCGCGCTCCCGGAGCTCGGCTTTGGGACCTCACGCCTTCAGGGACAGCTGCGCCAGACGGTGACGGGATGGGTGCTCCAGGACTTTGATCTGTCCCTCGGCAAGACCCGCGTTCGGGGCCGTGCCACGCTGCAAGCCGGGACCGGCGATGCTGATCAGACTGCCCTCTCTCTGGAGCTGGACCGTAGTCGTCTCGCCCACGACCAGCTGCGGCGCATCGTGCCTCGTCTTCCGCTCGCAGGGGTCGTGACGGTCCAGGGTGAGGTGAAAGGTACTCCGAACCGCCTCCGCGCGAACGATGTCACCGTCACTCACAACGCCTCGTTCGCAACCATGGGAGGGACGATCTCCAGGAGGGGGGGGCTGGACCTGGACCTACGCCTGTCGGAGAGTCGGATCGTTCCGGGAGACCTCCAGTCCCTATGGCCGGGGCTTCCCGCGCTCCCCAACCCCGAGATCGGTCCTGTCGACCTGGACGGCACGCTTCAGGGCACCACCGCTCTCGACGACCGCTCCCGACGAACGTTTGACCTCGACGCCCGCGTGACGGCCCGAAGTGACCACGGCGCGGTACGAGGATCCCTAGCGGTGTCGCGTCCCCCCACCTCGCCCCTGACCTACAGCACCGCTTTTGAGGCGGACAGCGTCGACCTGGCTCCAATTACAGGCCGTCCGTCGCTGGCCAGTCGTCTCAACGGACGCGTGGAGGTGGAGGGACGGGGTACGCAGATCGACTCCCTCCAGGGCCAGATGGACCTTTCCCTCTCCGCCTCCCGCATTGCCGGGCGCTCCCTCGCGTCGGCCGACGGACGACTCAAAATTACCGGCGACAGCACGAAGGGCACCCTGACCGTCCGACAGGCGAAGGAGGGACGGCTATTCCTCGAAGGCTCCGCCGAGAGATTGGGAACTACTCCCAAATACACCATCACGGCGTTGAGCTCCGACCTCGACCTTACGTTGCTCGGAGAGAACTTGCCGTCGACCGCCCTGGATGCGCGCCTCTCCCTGCGCGCATCGGGCACCGAATGGCAACCGCTGACCGGAACCGCCGTGTTGAACGTCGACAGCTCAAACGTCTACCGCGGGGACAGCACCATCGTGGTCCCGCCCCACTCCGCGACCCTTCACCTCGCCGACCGCAACGCCGATCGCCCTCGGCTTCAGGTGAGTGGCTCCGTGGCGACCGTCACAGCCGACGGAACGGCCCTAGGCCCACCTCTCTGGACGACGGCTGGCATCTGGGGGCGTGCATTTCGGAGCGCCATCCGGCGGGCCCGCAACAAGCCCGCCCCCTCTCAGGTGCACGCCTCGACGCAGCTCCCACCTCCACCGGCCTCTCGTGTAGAGTCCCCGCCCCCACAAGAGCAACGCCGGACGGCCCTTGCCCAGACCCCAGCGCCCGGCCCCATGGACGTACAGGCCGACGTGCGCGTCCACCAGCCCAAAATTCTGCACGCCTGGTGGCCCGCGTTCCCCAACGACGCAGAGGCGCTCGCCGCAGAGGCCGCCCTGACGGCCGGCGCGGATACCCTCCACGCCACGGGACACGTCACGGCGGCGCATCTACAGTCCGGTACTAAGGAGATGGAAGACCTGGAGGTGCAGTACGAGCTGTCGAGCCGATTCGGAGCGCCCCTGGCCCAGTCGACGAAGGCTACGGCTGAGGTCTCTGCGGGGCGCGTGGCGATCGGGGGACCGCCCCTGATAAATGCATCCGCCTCCCTGTCGTACGGCGCCCGGTCGGGGACCCTCATGGTCCGGGCCGACAGTGTCGGCATCGCGGACTCCCTCCGGCTGACCAGCGATCTGCACGTTACCCCAACCACGAACGAACTACTGGTGCGTCAGGTCGCTGTAGACGTGAACGGAAACACTTGGACGAATCCCTCCCCGGCGTCGATTCGTGCCTATTCCAACAAGCTCGTCGTCTCGCCCTTCGTTCTTCGGGAGCCTCATCCCCAGACCCCCTCCTTCCAGCGGGTGGAGGTAGGCGGCGAGATCTCAGCGGCGGCGTCGGATACGCTCCTCGTTGAAGCCACGAACGTATACCTCCCCCCGTTCTCCGGGCTGACCGGATTGTCGGAGGTTCTCGGTGGAAATGCCAACGTGCTGCTCCGCCTTCAGGGCGGGTGGGGACGCCCCCAGATCGTCGGCGACCTCGCCGTCCGGCGCCTCTCCTACGACCGACGCCTGCTTGGAGACGCACAGTTCCGCGTGCAATATTCCGCCCAGTCTCCGGACCTTCGCGTCGACGGATCGCTCGATGCAGACACCTCAAAGGGGGATCGTCTATCGGGTCCCGACCTGGTTCCCGGGGGCATACGGACGATCGATCCCAACTCCTTCTCCCTTTCGGGACGGGTCCGTCTTCCTGAGTGGGCCCGCACAACCCCTCAGGAGCGTCCGTCGGCAGTTCCGTCCGGCGAAACCCTGGACCTTTCGGTACAAGTAGATCGCGCCGATCTCTTCTTCTTCCGGTACATCTTCGAAGAAGAGTTGTCGAAGGCTGAGGGGTACGTCACCGGTCCCCTCCACATCGGAGGCCGGGTCCGAGATCCCATCTTCGACGCGGACTTTACAATCGAGAACGGCGCAGTCCGCCTGCCCCTCTTTGGGTTGGAGTATGAGTTAGAGGGTCCCGTAGACGTGGACCGGGATGGCATTCACCCCCGCGAAATCACAGTTCGGGATGACGAGGGCACGGCCACTGTGGACGGAAGCATCTTGTTCAACGAGTACAATTATTTCTCTTTCGACCTGTCGGCTGCCCTGGACGGCCTCACGGTAATCGACGTATCGCAAGCGAAAGACCTTCCGTTTTATGGCCACATCCGTGGCTCCGGCCCTCTGAGCCTAACTGGCCCCCTCCCCGATGCCACCCTGCAGTCGAACTTGGCCCGGACCACCCCCGATAGCGAGCTATTCATCCCCGTTTCTAGCGAAACGCCAGAGGAGGATTCGGGCTTCATCGTTTTCGCGGACTCGACAGGACAACCCCCGCCCCTGCAAACACCCACACGGCGGGAGAACATCCTGGCCGACCGGCCCGAAGGAGTGCCCTCGTTCGTCGATGGCCTCAACATTGATCTCAACGTCGTTGCCCCCAGCGAATCTACGGTCAACCTCGTCTTCGACCCCCTCGTGGGGGACGTCGTAACCCTCGTCGGCTCCGGACGCGTTCAGCTTCAGCGGCAGGAGGACGACTTCTCGGTCTATGGCCGCTTCGACGCCACCGGCGGGACCTACCTCTTTACCGCTGGGGAAGTCTTCGTCCGTCGGTTTTCCATCAGCGAGGGGACCCTTTCCTGGGACGGGAATCCGACCAACGCAAAGCTGGATCTGGACGCGGCATACAACACCCGCGCCTCCCCGTCGGGCCTTCCAGGCTACGAGAACTCCCGCGGGCGCATTCCTGTGACAGTCGAGCTTAACGTCAGCGGACGTGTCACCACGCCGCGCGTCGACCTTGGCCTCTCGCTCACCCGCAACAATCAACGCAATCTCGTCGGGTCGGAATCCCTGGACGCGATCCTCAACCAGCCCGCCCGGACGACCGAATACGCCACGAGCGTGCTGCTCACGAACACGTTCCTCTTGACCACCGAGTCGGTCACGCAGCAGGGAAGCACCGGGGACGGAAACAACCGGCTTACGACCGCCGGTAATCAGTTGGCGTTCAACAGCGTATCGCAGCTCGTCTCGAGCCAGCTCAACCGCTACCTCGGCAGGGCCCTTCCCAATATCGATCTTAACTTTGGCGTCCAAGGCGAAAACCCTAACAACCTTGATCTCATCTACGGGGTCGCCCTACGACTACTCAACGAGCGTCTCGTTATCCGGGGCGAGGGATTGTACACCGGCGACGACCCCGAGGCGAAGCGCGCCGAAGGCCCACAGGGGGAGTTTGTGGTCGAGGTGCGGCTGAGCCCCAGCGTTAGTGCGAAGGTCTTTTACCGCCGGACAGGCGACGAGCTAGCGCAGAATCGGGCGCTGACGAGCAGCAGGGGAGCCGGAGTGTCGTATGAGACACAGTTTCCGACCTGGAAGAGCCTCGTCAATCGACTCTTTGGATGGATGCTCCCTTCCGACTCCGAGCCGGATGAGGACGGCGAGGCGGACACGAAGCCGGTGGCCAAGTCTCCCTCTGTGCCTGTCGACTCCACCTCGACCTCGGAAAACTAGGGCTAAGCTTATGATGCCGTGTTAAATACGTCGTTTTGGCTCGAAATAACTGGAAGTCGGCAGGACGAGCGGTGGAATTCTTACGGATGCAGGCGGGCAATCGTGCGGGGGAAGGGAATGGTCTCACGTACGTGGTCGCGGCCGCAGATCCAGGAGATGGTCCGCTCCAGCCCCAGCCCGAACCCACTGTGTGGCACCGAGCCAAATTTGCGGAGGTCGAGGTACCAGTCAAACACTTCCTCCGGCAGGCCGTGCTTATCAATCTGCTTCTTCAGGAAGTCGAGGTCTGTGGCCCGCTCCCCACCGCCAATGATCTCGCCGTAGCCCTCGGGTGCCAGCACGTCGATGCCCATCGCAAGGCGGTCGTCCTCCGGGTCCCGCTTCATGTAAAACGCCTTGATCTCGGCGGGGAAGCGGTGGACGATGACGGGACGGTCGAAGTGCCAGGTGAGCACCGTCTCGTCGTCGCCGCCGAAGTCCTCCCCCCACTCGAAGGTCTGGGCCGACTCTTTCCAGTCCGGGAGGTTGCGGAGGGCCTCTTCGATCTCGTCGACGCGCTTGTTGATCTCGATCTCACGAGCGTCGATCTTGCGCTTGACGTGTTTCTTGGCCTGACCGCGGCGCTTCTGGTTCTCCGCCTTTTCCTGCTGGAGCTCGGCCTTTTCTTCCTCTAGCGCCTCGATGCGCTCGTCGATCATCGTGGCCGTCTCGTCGCTGCGCAGTAGCTCTACCGCCTCACCGTAGCTAATGCGGGGGAACGGCGTCTCCACCTGTTCGAGGGCCGCCGTGTCGCGCTCCAGGGCCTCCAGCTCGTCCTCACAGTCCGCAAGGACCGTCTGCACGATGTGGGCCACGAAGTCCTCCGCCAGCTGCGCGTTCATCTCCAGGTCGTAGAATGCCATCTCCGGCTCGATCATCCAGAATTCGGTGAGGTGGCGCCGAGTGGCTGATTTCTCGGCGCGGAAGGTGGGGCCGAAGGTGTAGATCTTGCCGTAGGCCGTGGCCAGTGCCTCCCCGTGCAGCTGCCCGCTCTGCGTGAGGTACGCCGTGTCGTCGAAGTAGTCCAGCTCGAAGAGGGTCGAGGTCCCCTCCACGGCGTTTCCAGTGAGGATCGGCGCGTCCGTCTGTAAAAACCCGCGCTCCTGGAAGAACGCGTGGATCGCGGTGACGATGCGATTACGGATGCGCATGACCGCCCACTGGCTCTCGCTTCGGAGCCACAGGTGGCGGTGCTCCATCAAGAAATCGATCCCGTGCTCTTTCGGGGTGACGGGGTAGTCGCCCGAGTCGCCAATCCGGGAGATGGTGTCGACCTGAAGCTCGTAGCCGCCCGGCGCTCGCTCGTCGGCGCTTACGGTGCCAGTGATTTCGAGGGCGGCCTCCTGTTGCACGTCGTCTGCCACGGCCCAACTGTCTTCGTCCACCGCGTCCTGGGGCACGACGCACTGGACGAAGCCCGACCCGTCGCGTAGGATGAGAAACTTGATGCCTCCCGATCCCCGCTTGTTATGGAGCCAGCCCTTCAGGGTAACGGTCTCGTCGACGTGGTCGGCGAGATCCTCGATGCGGGTAAAGTCCTCGATGGTGTCCCCCTCGCGTTCAGCACTGAGCGTCGGGGCAGTCGCTTCGGTGTCAGACATGCGTTGGGGAGAAGCTGATGAGAAGAATCAGAGGGTCGTCGTGCAGCCCAACCGGGGCCATGCCGTCAACGTGATACATCGGCGCGGGCTGAGGTTCCTCTTTCGATCGGGCTTCGTTAGACGATCATCCAGGCCGCGAGGGCCGGGACCAACGGCCACCCCACGACAAGATCCACGACCAAGGCGCTCCGGGATTGCCTTGGGTCCAGTCCCCACACGACTCCCGTCATGAGTAGGAGTCCAAGCGCGTCGATTCCGATCAGGACCGGCGTGGCCCCAACGAGTGCCCAGACGCCTGCGCCCGCTCCCGCAGCAAGGAGCGCGACCGTAGCCATCCACCGCACCTGCCGGGCCGTCCATCCTACGGCCCATGGCGCGAGGCCTGCCGCGGCGTCCCCTGCCCGATCGGCCCAGTCCGCGAGGAGGGGATTCGGCAGAATAAAAAGCCCCCGGTAACTGATGAATAAGACCATCCCGACGCTGAGGGGACGACCGGCCTCCAATAGGGGAAGCAGGGCCCCACCGGCGGCCCACGTCCCCGCGATAACGACCGGCTTGGGAATGCCCCGGAACGCCCCTCCCGCTCGTCTCCGGAGGAGAACATGATAGGTCGCTACACCCCCCAGAACACCGGTCCCCATGAGCGTCGTCCGGCTAAGATACGGCAGCATCGCCCCCCCCAACGCAAAAAAGACCGCCGTCTCGGTGGCTAGCCAGCGGGGATGCGCGCGGATCCAGGCCACGCGCCCGGGTCGATTGAGGCGGTCCTCGGGGGCGCTCGCCCAGACCCGGTCCGCGAGGTAGACGAGCGCGGTGCCACAGAATCCGGCGACTACCAATGGAAGATTCACGGGGAGGTTGAACAGCCCGTACGTCCCGAGCATCAGAGCCACGGCCACCCCCCCGACAGGCGCCGGATCGTGACAGAGTGCCGCCAGGATCGAGCGGCATAGTGAGCCTACAGAGGAGGATATGGGCATGACTCGGGGGGTCACGGGCGTATCTGCTCGCGCGTCCCGGACGACTTCGCAACGAGAACGTTAAATATACACCGCTGCCCCGGTTTCCCTTCCAGACCCGAGGGGCAACAACGGATTGTTCATAGCAATTCCGGGATCGCTCGTTTACCATTGAAGGTGTTGCGACCGGAAGCGCTTCCGGAGACGGGCCCTTTCCCCCTGAAGGCCCCGAAACCGGGCCTCTAACGGCCCCCTTCGATCGCTTTTCGTGAATCAACCCTTCGATCCAATGCAGGCCCCCGACCACGTCACCGCTCACCTCCGCGACCTTCAGTTACGTCCCGAAACGGTGCACTACAACCTGAAGCCGCCGCGTCTCTATGAAGAGGCACTCGACCGAGACGAGGGCGTCCTGGCGGCGGGGGGCCCCCTCGTGACCCGCACAGATCCTTACACCGGCCGGAGCCCGGAGGACCGCTTCCTCGTGCGCGACGCGTCAGTGGCGGACCACATCAACTGGGGCGAGGTGAACCAGCCCACTACCCGAACGACCTTCAACCACCTCCACGAGCGGATGGCCGAACACGCCGAGGGCCGCGACCTCTTCGTGCAGGACCTCTACGCCGGATGGGACGAGACCTACCGCCTGCCTGTCCGCATCGTTACCGAAAAGGCGTGGCACAGCCTGTTCGCCCGCAACATGTTCGTGCGGCCCGAGGGCCCCATCTCCTCCTCATTTGACCCCGGATTCACGGTGGTGGACCTCTGCGAGTTCGAGGCGGACCCGCAGCGGGACGAAACGAACTCCGAGGCCGCCATCTTCGTCGACATCGGGCAGGATCTCATCCTGATCGGCGGCACGCACTACGGCGGGGAGATTAAAAAATCGATCTTCTCGGTGCTCAACTACCTCCTCCCCGACGAGGGCGTCCTGCCCATGCACTGCTCGGCCAACGAGGACGCGGACGGGAGCACGGCCGTCTTCTTCGGCCTCAGCGGCACAGGGAAGACCACCCTCTCGGCCGACAGGAGCCGTACCCTGATTGGGGACGACGAGCACGGCTGGAGCGACCGGGGCGTCTACAACTTCGAAGGGGGCTGCTACGCGAAAATGATCGATATCACGCCGGAGAGCGAGCCCGAAATCTACGGCACGACAGAGGAGTTTGGGACGATTCTGGAGAACGTGATCCTGGAGCCCGCGACCCGGAAGCCCGATTTCTCAGACGACGCGATCACCCAGAACACGCGGGGCTCCTATCCCCTCTCCTCCATCCCCAACGCCTCAACGGACGGGCAGGGCGGGCACCCGGACCATATCCTCTTCCTCACCTACGACGCGTTCGGGGTCCTGCCGCCGGTCTCGGAGCTCACGCCTGCCCAGGCCATGTACCACTTCCTCAGCGGCTACACCGCGAAGGTGGCCGGCACGGAGGCAGGCGTGAGCGAGCCGAGGGCCACCTTTAGTACCTGCTTCGGCGAGCCGTTCATGGTGCGCGACCCGTCGGTGTACGCCGACCTGCTGGGCCAGAAGATCTCTCGGCACGACACCGACTGCTGGCTGGTGAACACGGGCATGACGGGCGGCCCCCACGGTGAGGGCCACCGAATCGAGCTCGACCACACGCGGGCGATGGTCGATTCGATCCTGGAGGGCACCCTGGCGGACATGCCGCGCACCCGCGATCCCGTCTTCGGCCTGTCTGTCCCGGACGCGGTTCCCGATGTGCCCGACTCGGTTCTCACCCCCCGGAAGACATGGGATGACCCTGCGGCCTACGACCGGTACGCTCGCAAACTGGTCGACGCCTTCGCCGAGAACTTCGAAACGTACGCGGACCGGGTGGGCGAGAAGGTGCGCGCCGCCGGCCCGTCCCTGGAGGCCATGCACGGGTAGCATCGGAGGTCCCCGAACGCAGAGCGCACCGTCGGAGGAATCTGACTGGATCACTCTGAGTATCAGGAGCGCGGCCCGAGAATCTTCTGAAGT
>CAZMDV010000003.1:1548-31875 GCA_964564875.1 uncultured Salinivenus sp. | reverse complement strand
TCGGACCGGCTCCAGCGGCTCGAACGACGGAATCCGAGCGGCCGCGAGGCCTGCAAGGCGTTCTACGTGGACCTCACCGAGACGCTGCGCGTCTATCTCGCCCAGCGGGTTGGGGTGCAGGCCCTGGAGCGGACAACCCCCGAGGTGCTCGCGGCGCTCCGCCGCCGGCCCGAAGTGGACGACCGGGTCGTTCGGCGGCTGGAAGGAGTGCTGGAGCAGGCCGACCTCGTCAAGTTTGCCGACGCCCAGCCCTCGCTGGCGGACAGCACGGCGGTGCTTCAGGACGCGCAGGAGGTCCTCGACGCACTCGAAGCGGCCCGGCGGCGGGCTGAGGCTCGGATGGCGAACGAGGCCCCCCCCACGACCTCGCAGAGTCCGCCGTAGAGCCCGGTGCCCTTCGAGTCGGGATTGAGGGTGCGGGCGTGTGGGCATGGCATCGCTTCGACGCCCACACGCCCATCCGCCCACAGGCAAATGGGCAGCTACACGAACGGTGCACACCTTCGAAGTCGGTTCCGCGATCCATTCGCTTCTCATGCCTACGTTCAGCGACACGCTCGTCGACCACCTCGCCCGGGCCGAGCACGTGGCCGTGCTCACCGGTGCCGGCATCAGCGCCGAGAGCGGCATCCCCACCTTCCGCGACCCCGGAGGGCTCTGGGAGGAGTTCGACCCGCAGGAGCTCGCCAACGTGGAGGCGTTCCTCGACAATCCCGAGCTCGTGCAGGGCTGGTATCAGCATCGACGCCAAGTCGTGGAGGAGGCTGAGCCGAACGCAGGGCACCGTGCCCTGGCAGACCTGGAAGCACACGTGTCGGACGTGGCTGTCGTCACCCAGAACGTGGACGACCTCCATCACAGTGCCGGAAGCGACACGGTCATTGAGCTCCACGGCAACATCACGCACAACTATTGCATGGACTGCGAGCGCGACGCCGCGTCGGAGACCGTCGACGCCGCCATCCGAGACGGGGAGCCGGCCCGGTGCCCGGACTGCAACGGGCTCATCCGTCCCGACGTGGTGTGGTTCGGCGAGATGCTTCCGCCCGACGCGGTAGAGCGGGCCGACGCGGCCACCGAGCGGGCGGACGTGTTTTTGAGCGTGGGGACAAGTGCCGTAGTGTACCCGGCTGCACGCTTCCCCGTGGCGGCGCAGGAACGGGGCGCCTACGTGGCCGAGATCAACCCGGACACGACCGGCGTCACCGACGACGTCGACGAGTCAATTCGGGGACCTGCCGGGGAGGTGCTGCCCGCCCTCGTCGACGCCGTGGCGGCCCACCACGCAGCGTAGCGCCGTCCGACACGCCTTTGCTCGATCGTTGTTGCTTCGTCCCTCGTGATCTTCGTCAATCCTCCGGTTCTGTGGCTGCTCCTCGCCGTGCCGGCGTTGGGCGTGTGGTCGTGGTGGCGCCAGCGGCGAGAGGGAGGGCTCCGCTACAGCGACGTGGGGCCGGTCCGGGTGGCCCCGGTCTCGTGGACCGTGCGTCTGCGGTGGGCCCCGACGGCGCTCCGGATGGGGGCGCTCGCGCTCGGCATCGTAGCCCTGGCGCGGCCGCAGACCCAGGCGGTCCAGAAGACCCAGACGGCCAAGGGCATCGACATCATGATGGTGCTCGACGCCTCCTCGTCGATGCAGGCCGAAGACTTCCAGCCCACTCGCTTCGAGGCGGCCCGCGAGGCAGCCGGCACGTTCGTGGAGGGCCGTGTGTCCGACCGGGTCGGGCTCATCGCGTTTGCCGCCAAGGCCTACACGCAGGTGCCGCTCACGCTCGACTACTCGTTCCTCCAGCGGATGCTCGAGGAGGTCGAAATCGGCGCCGTGGAGGACGGGACAGCCGTGGGGACGGCACTGGCCACGGCTGTAAATCGGCTCAAGGACAGCAATGCGGAGAGCAAGGTTGCCATTCTGCTTACCGACGGGCGCAACAATCGGGGACAAATTGACCCCCGAACGGCGGCTGAGGTGGCCAGCGCCATGGGGGTGCGGGTCTACGCCATCGGCGTCGGATCGTCGGGTGAGGGGGACAGACAGACGGAGTCGCTCCCCGGAGAGCGGCCGGACCGGTCGAGGGGCGTGGACGCAGAGATGCTCCAGGCCGTCTCCACGTCGACCGGGGGACAGTACTTCTCGGCCACGAACCGAGACGCGCTGGAAAACATCTACGCCGAGATCGACGCCATGGAGGCCGCCCCGGTCGACGAGCGCATCTACACGGACCGGACGGAACAGTATCCCTGGTTTCTGGGTGGCGCACTGGGCCTCGTGCTCCTGGAAGTGGTCCTGTCGACCACCCTCTTCCGCCGTTTTCCCTAATCATGTCGCGTTGCGAATTGTGGACGCCGAATGAGGAGAGAAGTACCATCTCCGCGGATATTTGCATTTCATGGTTCGTGATTCGAAAATCGGAATTCGTCAATGGACTGGTTGTATCCGACGTATGCGTGGGCGCTGGGGATCGTCCCGGTGGCCCTGTGGCTCTACTGGCGGGCGGCCCGGTGGCGCCGCGCCGCGCAGGAGCGCTTCGGGGACCGGGCCACCGTGCGGCAGCTCGCCGCATCCCTTCGTCCCCGCCGTCGGCTCCTGAAGGCGGGCCTTGTGGTCGGGGCGCTCCTTCTCGGGGCGGTGGCGCTGCTGGGGCCGCGCTGGGGCACTGAGGTCCGCACCGTGGAGCGCCGCGGCGTCGACCTCATGGTGGCGCTCGACGTCTCGGCGTCGATGCGGGCCCAGGACGTGCCCCCGAGCCGCCTCCGACGGGTGAAGAGCGAGGTCCGCGACCTGGCAGGCCGCCTCTCGGGCGACCGAGTCGGCCTCGTCCTCTTCGCCGGCGACGGCTTCGTGCAGTGTCCCCTCACGACCGATTACGGCGCCTTCCGCACGTTCCTCGACGCGGCGGCCCCCGATCAGGTGTCGACACCAGGCACCAACGTGGAGACGGCCGTCGACGCCGCCGTCCAGGCCTTCGGGGCGGCCCGCCCGTCCGCCGACTCGGCGGCGTCCCCAAGCAAGAAACGGCCGCGCGCGCTGCTAATCATCTCGGACGGCGAGAACCACGTCGGGGACCTCGGCACGGCCCGGCAGACGGCCGAGAAGGCCGGGGTCACGCTCCTGACGGCCGGCGTCGGCACCGAGGAGGGCGCCCGGGTTCCGATTTACGAGGACGGAGCGCGGGTCGGATACAAGCGGAATCGCCAGGGACAGGTCGTGCAGAGCCGCCTGAACGAAACGACCCTGACACGCCTCGCGCAGTCGGGCGCCTATTTCCGGATCACGGCCACCGCGAGTGCCCTGTCGGACGTGCCGGCGGCCCTCCGCCAGCTCGGCGCCTCGACGTACGACGCGGAGCGATTTGCCGACTATAAAGAAATGTATCAGTGGCCCTTGGCGGCGGCCCTGCTGCTCCTCGGAATCGAGGTCCTCATTCCGGTATGGCGACGGGCGCGTCGAGGGACGGACATCTGGCGCCGTCTCGGAATCGCCCGGGAGGAGGAATAGCCTGCTGTGGCACGACCCCTCACGCCGCAGCGAGCCCCCGCCCAGCGCCACGTCGAGCGGGTCTCCAGTGTTCTTGAGGGTGCCGGCAGACGTGTCGTGGACCTGCCGGACGCGGCGGTCGCTGCGGGGGGCGTCCTGCGCATCGAGACGCTCGTTCAGCGCCTCGGTAAAGAATCGGTCGCGTCTGTGGCCGGTCGTGTTGGCATCCGCCAGGCTGTTGGCCACGCGGTCCTGGTTGCGGCGCAGGGCATTCATCGCGGCCGCAGCGTTTCGGGGCGCAGAAGCATCGCCGGCAGTTGAGACTGAAGAAGAACCGTTTCGTCGACGTGTTCGCCTACAGGGGGCTTCAAAGAACCTACCAATGTGCACGAGGGAGGTGTGGTGACGCAGACCGGACGTCCCTACCTGCCCGCCGGGCACAATTTTCCGACCGCCGTCGGCAGATCCTGCCGTTCGCTGGCGGCCTATGAATTGCCGCACGCGAGTTGCCCTGCGGCGGGGCCACCTCCGGCCCTCAGCGCTCGTGCGGAAAAGCACTTTTCCCACCCCACTTCCCCCGCTCCTGCGGAGGGCTGTCCAGCACCACGCTCCCCTCGGGATTGTGCTCCGGGCCCTGCGTAGGGGAACTCCCCTCGACAGGGCTGGTTGGTCTGGTCGAGGCCAAGACGGGGGAGACGAGGGCGATCGACGCTCACGACCTAGGGATCTGCGCAGGCATTCTCCTTGATCCGACCGGGCGTCCTCCGCCGCTGCCGACCCGCTGGCAAGGGGCGCCTTTGCTGAGGCTCTGCCCGCTGAATTCCATTCGAGAAACCGCTAGGATCGGTCCTGCCGGGGCCTGGGATCCTCCATGTCCCAGAGAGGAGGCCCTCGGCTGGCAGCGCGTGACCGATTTCCTCAAACGCCCGCGACAGAGGTTTTCAGTCCCCACCGGGAGCGACGCGGACGTGTCGGGTGGGAAACGGATTGGTCGGTCGTCCACAAGCTCTTCTGAGGGGTTGCTGGAAGTGTCCTCCTGTGGTGGATTGGCCGCTGTGACCTATCGGTGAAACCCGTTGTCGGCGCATGCTCCCACGAGTCGCGCTCATTCTGTTTCTCTTCGGCCTGTTCGGCGACAGGGGGCCGGAGAAGGGACGCGAGGGCAACGCCCTCTTCACGCAGGAACAGTACGCCGCGGCGGCGGACGCCTACCGGGCGGGCCTGAGCGCGCTCTCCGACACGACCGGGGCCGTCTACGCGGGGCTCCAGAACAACCTCGGCCTCGCCCTCCATCGGCAGGACCGCCTCGACGCCGCACGGGCGGCCTTTCGCCGGGCACACCGTGCCGCCTCGACCGACGCCGAGCGCGTGCGGGTCCTCTTCAACGCCGCCAACGTGGCGGCCGAGATGGGAGATCGAGCGGATGCCCTGCAGAATTACAAACGAGTGCTTCTCCTGAATCCGGGGCACGAGGCCGCGCGATTCAACTACGAGTACCTCAAGCGCCAGGGCGACGACGGCTCCGCCTCGAAGCCCCCGAACGTCGAGCCCTCCCCTTTCGCCCGCCGCCTCAAGAAGAAGGCCGAAGCTCTGGTGGACCGAACGCAGTACACGACCGCCGCGGCCCTCATGAAAGATGGAATGCAGAAAGACTCGACGGTGAAGGCGTACCGCAGCTTCACGAAGCGCGTTGAAGAGATCGCCCGGATTGCCCGCTCAGAACCATGACTCTTGCCCGCTGGTTCGGAATCCTCGGTGGAGTGCTTCTCGCGCTGGGGGGAACCCCGGTCGTGGCCCAGTCCTCGGCCGACGCCCTCTTCCACGACGCGGCGCAGCAGTACGTCGCCGGCGACACGGAGGCCGCCCGGCGGGCCGTGGAAAAAGGACTCTCGGTGGCTCCCTCGGATCCGCGCCTGCAGGCCCTTCGGAAAAAGCTGAAGCAGCAGGAAAAGCAACGCGGGGGCGGCCGCTCGTCGGGGCAGGAGTCCCAAAATCGCCAGCAGGACCAGCAGTCGGGGGGGGAGGGCGCCCAGGAGAAGGCGGCGGACAAATCGGGGGAGAAACGCCGCGCCCAGGCCGACGCCCCGTCCGGCCAGCAGTCGCCCCGCCAGTCGGACCCCCAGCAATCTGCCCGATCTGAACAAGCTGGACAAAACGCACAGGGAGAAGGTGCGCGGCAGAGGCAGGGCGCCGAGCGCCAACAGGTTGATGCCCTGAGCCGGGCCCAGGCAGAGCGTCTGCTTCAGGCCCTCGAGAACCAGGAAGAAAAGCTGCTCCGTGAGGTACGGACGCAGGCCCAGAAAAGCACGACCGTAGAAAAAGATTGGTAACCCGTTCCCCGGGGAGCAAAGGCTGCCGAGGGCAGGAAGGCGCACGCCGTGCGTCTACACAAGAATTCCGTAGCCGAGCACGGCCTACGCCGCTCCCGCCGGGGCAGTTGGACTCCTCCGGACAGCCGAGACGCCAAGACCATGTCCATCCGAACCCTCGTCCTCAGTCTCCTCCTGAGTGCCGTCCTGGCCGGAAGCGTCCTCGCGCAGGACGCGTCGGTGCGCGTGACGGCCACGGCCGAGCCGATGGAGGCGACTGTCGGCGAGACGGTCGTCTTCACGGTCCGGGTGGGCGGAGTGCCGGCCACGGTGGTCCGGACGCCGGATCGACCGAGCACCGTCAACCTGGAGCCGCAGCGGCAGCGGCCGACGCGGCAGCACACCCGGACGATGAGGGACGGCCGGCTCCGCCGCGAGGTCACCTTCTCATGGCAGTTTCGCCCGGCGGAACCTGGACCCGCACGCATCCGACCGGTTTCCGTCGTCGTTCGGGGCAAGAAATACACGACCGACGAGATTCGGCTCCGGGCCACGTCTCCGTCGCAGCGCCAGTCGTCCCCCAGCCTGACCTACCCCGATCGGGCTCCGAGCGGAGCCTCCCTGGACGAACGTGATTTGTTCGTCCGGGCCGCCGCTACGGCCGACCGGGCGTACCAGAATGAACAGGTCGTCGTCGAATATCGCCTCTACTACCGTCCCGGCGTCCGGCTCCGACACAGTCGACTGGCCGATTCGTGGGACGCGCCGGGCTTCTGGCGCGAAACGCTCAACGTGGCCTCCCGGCCCACCCCGCGGACGAAACGCGTCGACGGGCAAGAGTATGAGACCGTCGTACTGAAGCGGGTGGCCCTGTTTCCTACGCGACCCGGCACCCTCCGCGTCGATCCCCTCCACATTGAGACGGAGGCTCAGGGGACGGTCCGGGGAGGCGGCCCGTCCTTGCGGGGCCGCTTCGAGCCCGTTCGACTTGCCTCCCAGCGCCTCTCCCTTCGGGTCCGTTCCCTGCCGTCCCCAGCTCCCTCCTCGTTCGACGGCGCCGTGGGGCAATTTTCGATGACGGCCCGCACGGACACCCACAGCGTGGCGGTGGGCGACCCGGTGGGCCTGACCGTACAGGTGCGAGGCACCGGCAACCTGACTACGCTCTCCTCGCCCCGGCTCGACGTACCGTCGGCCGTCGAGCAATACGAGCCGACCGTCGAGACCGACGTCGAACGCAACGGACGGCGGGTTCGCGGCGCTAGGACGTTTTCTTACATCCTCGTGCCGCAAGCCGGGGGACGGCACACCTTGTCCCCAATCGTATTCTCGTACTTCGATCCCGAGAAGGGGCAGTACGAGACGCTTCGGGCCGAGGTCCCAGTGCTGCAGGTGGACGGGGAGGCGGCATCGCAGTCCCGACAGCTGTCGGGGCGGACGGGAGAGGGCCTGCCGGTGGGCGACGTTGCCGGACTGATGAAGGCAGAGGCAGCGCAATGGGTCCGCACGGATCGGCGTCCCCTCTACCGCCAACCGTGGGCCTACTTGGCCCTGCTGATTCCCCTCGTTCTGGCGGTCGGCGGGATCGTGTACCGTCGCCGAAGGCAGGCCGCCAGACCGACAGGCCGCAGAGAGTCAGACGCGTCGCTCGATGCGGCCGAAGCCCGGCTGCAAGACGCGCGCCGCCATCTCCAGGACGGAGCCGAATCGGTCTTCTATGAGGCCATCGAGCAGGCCCTTCGAGGCTTCCTCGCCGAGCGGCTGGGGCCGGAGGGAGAGGGCGGAAGGCGAACAGTCCTCGACCGGCGCCTCACCCGCCACGAGGTCCCGGAGGATCTCCGGGATGCTCTCTTCGACCTGCTCGATCGCTGCGACGAGGCACAGTACGCTCCCGGCTCCGTCACGCGCGGCCCTGCGGACTCTATGCTCGACGACGCCCAGTCCGTGCTCCGCCGGCTCGACGAGCACCTTCCCTCTGTGGAGATAAGCACAGGAAACTCGTAAATTGCTCGTGCCGCGGTCGGCGGGCCGTCGTCCTGTCCCCAACAGCCCGCAGCCCTACTGCAGCACAACACGGGACGGTGCGAACAGGCACGCCAAGAATGAGAGTTGGCAAACCACCACTATGCGTTCACTCACTCCTCGGCCTGCATGCCAGATTGCGCTCGTCGGTGGCCTCATGCTGGTCGTCGCCTCCGCCGCGGCACAGCCCGACCGCATTCGCCATCGCTTCGCGGCGGCCAACGAGGCTTACGCCCAGAACCAGTATGAGCAGGCTGTGGAGGGCTATCGGGACATCCTCGACGACGGCTACGCGAGCGGAGCGCTCTACCACAACCTGGGCAACGCCTACACCCGGCTCGGCCGCGTGGGACCGGCCGTCCGGGCCTACGAAAAGGCGCGTCGGCTTCGTCCTGGCGATCCGCGCCTGCGCCACAACCTAGAGCACGTTCGTCGCCGGGCAGGCCTCCCTCTCCGCGGCCTGCCGTCCCGCGGCCTCGTCGCCCTCGTTGCCGGGTGGTCGCCCCTGCTCCTCTTCGGGGTCGGGGTGCTGGCGTTCGGGGCGGGGCTACTCGGGGTCGTCTTCAGGGCTGAGCCAGACCAGTATCTGGCGTGGCGGGTGCCGAGTGCGTGGGGGCCTCTCGCCGCGGGTCTTTTGCTAGTCGTCGTGGCCCTGAGCACCTCCTACGTCCAGGCGCACGAGCGCCGTGCCGTCGTCATGACCGAGTCGGTGGCGCTCCGGGAGGCCCCCAATGAAACAGCGGCGCCCGACACGACGATCGGGACGGGCGCGATGGTGGAAATCCAGGCTCGCCGTGGGGACTGGTCCCGCGTGCGGCTAAGGAATCGGTCCGCGGGGTGGGTGCCGACGCGCGCACTGGGGGAGGTATAGAGGGCAAGACGGCACCGCGTGCCTCCTGCTCGTCCCGATCCCTCCTTCCTCTGCCGGACGGGATCCGTACGGGCGGACGCTCGTTCTACATGATGACATGTTTTACACATACCCTGAAGAAATCGAGATCCCCGGTCCAGCCGGTGGAGAGCCCGGTCCGCGATGGATGGCTGAAGAGGCTCGTGAAACGCGCGTTGAGCGTCTCGACAGACTAAGACCCGCACCAGAAATATACACGGCGACATGCCCACTGGTCACTTTACGATTGGCGACCTCTCCTTTTCGTTCGACGGCGACCTGGAAGAGCTGGCGCACTGCCAGGAGATCGTCCGCGAGATTAAGCGGGCGGAGAAGCGGCTTCGTCAGGCGTCAGGGTCGCAGGAGGTGTTCTTGATTTATGATCAGGACCTTGAAGGTGAGCGCGGAACCTTTGACAAGATGCGGCTCCGCACCTACGACGACACGAACAACTATACCCTCGACATCGGGGTGACGGACAACAACCCGCTCGGCATCTACGTGGGGTACGACCAGAACATCGAAGTCTACAACCGGGACAGCGGCGAGGCGTGGCAGATTGACCCCGAGGGAAACCGGGTCGAATCGACGGTGCAGGATGAAGTGAAGGAGTCGGAGGAGGCCGCAACCCGGGCCGCCGAGGCGTCGCGACAGCAGTCCCACCCTACTGAGTCGGCCTCTGAGGAGCCGGCCCCGTCGTCTCGGTCGCGGGCCGACGGGCCGTCCCCGGCCGACATCGAGAGCGCAGCGGAGGTGCTCCGGAAGCGCGCAAGCAGGCATCCCCCCGAGCAACTTGTGGGCGAGACGACCATTCCGGACGGCCCGCTCGGAGAGAAGCTCAAAGGATTTGCCGAGTACTGCGGACGTAGCGAAGGGTACCTGCACCGCGTTCTCGACACGAAGGATGTATCGTCGGTGGAGGAACTGACCGTCGGACAGGTTGCCGATACGGTAGACATGATCAAGGACGAGGAGGTGCTCCGCCAGAACGAGAGCTTCGAGGCGGACGGCGATCTGCCCTTTTGAGGAAGAACAGGTCGTCCTTGGGAAGAGGATCCGCCACTCACGCCTCAATATCGGCGGGGCTTGGTCGCAGGTCGGGTAGGGCAGTCCCCTATCTTTGGCTCAACCCGTTGTGGGGCTGGCATTCCCGCACGAGGATGGTTTCCTTGGGCACGTGCCCATTCCCCATCCCCATCGCTCCCTCTTCTATGTCGGCTCTCGAACCCCACATTGTTGATCGCGACTTGGCGGCCGGATGGATCGAAGTCATCTGCGGCTCCATGTTCAGCGGCAAGACCGAGGAGCTGATCCGTCGGTTGCGCCGGGCCCGCATCGCGCGCCAGCACACCCGGGTGTTCAAACCGACCCTGGACGAGCGCTACAGTGACGACGAGGTGGTGTCGCACAACGAGAACTCCGTCACCACCACGCCGGTCGACACGCCCGCCGAGATCCAGGGGCTCGTGAACGAGGCGGACGTCGTGGGCATCGACGAGGCGCAGTTCTTCGGCGACGACCTCCTGCCGGTCTGCCAGGCCCTCGCCGACGATGGTCACCGCGTGATCGTGGTGGGGCTCGACACGGACTACCGCGCGGAGCCGTTCGATCCCATGCCTCAGCTCATGGCGGTGGCCGAGCACGTGACCAAGCTCCACGCCGTGTGCGTCGTCTGCGGCGCCCCCGCCAATCACTCCCAGCGCATCGTGCCGGGCGAGGACCGCGTGCTGGTGGGGGCCACGGATGCCTACGAGCCACGCTGCCGCGAGTGCTTCGAGCCGGAGCCGGTCACCGTCACCCGTCCGCGTCCCCACACGGAGGCCCTCCGGGCGGTGTCGGAGGATGGGGAGGACGGGGCGAGTGACGATCCGCAATCGGAGGCAACGACCCCGGAATCCCGGTAGAGGGTAATAAGTGCAGATCGCAGGGGTCCAATGCACGGGATGGGCGTACACAGGACCGCCGATCAAGAGGCCTTCATTCAGAGCCTGCTACCCGGACGATGGGAACCGCGCCTCATGCCCTCATTGACGGGGCACTCGTCGAATGGATCCGAGATTGCCTCGTCGAGGCCTGCCACCCGTAGTATCTCTGTCTCCTCGGCTCGGTGAGCCGGAAAGAAGAGACGCCAAACAGTGACATCGAGCTGCTCATCGTCACGACCCCTGCCTCCGGCACGGCCGCTTTGGAAACTGCTGTCCAGCTCCAGCCTTCAATCCGAGAGAAGGGCCTTCCGGTCCGCCGACGAAGAGATGAGTCCCTTTGCTGTGGTCTTCCGGTATCCGAATCCAGACATCATGAGCGAAGAGGAGGCCTGGCTCGTGGGGCAGGGGGCTACGACTCGTTCCGAGGTGCAGGCCCCCCTGTTTCCCGGGGAGTAACTCTAAAACGCGGTCAACACTGCGGGGACAGGTGCGTATGTACCTACACGAAGGAACGTAGACGAGATACGTGCCAGTCCCATGACTGAATCTCGTACCTCCCCGATCAACCCTCGTCGCCGCCGTACGCCACAGCGAACCCCGAGGCGCACCCCCAAGCGCACTCCGCAGCGACAGCCCAAGCAGCCGCCCAAGGTGCCGAGCCCTACGCGCCGGGAGCCCACGACGCCGGATCCGAAGCGCCGGGGGCCGAACACTCCGGACCCCTCTTCCGCCACGTAACTCTTCCGCCGCGTAAAACGTGACGACCTGCGGTAGGCCCCTGGTCCCTGCTGTTTCGAATCGCCTCTCCCTGCTTCTATGAAAAATGGGTCCTCCGCGGGCCACTCGGCGCCCACGCATCATCAGCGGATCGTGGCGGCCCTGCTCGACGGCATCATCGCCACTGGCCTCACGGCATTCCTCAGCGGACTCCCCTCGCTCGCGGGGCTCGTGGGGGGCGCGTATCTCGTGGCACGAGATGGCCTGGAGGTGGGCCCTCTGCGCTTCCGCTCCGTGGGCAAGTACGTGATGGGGCTGGGCGTCGTGCGTCTCGACGGGGCGCCCCTCACCCTCGAAACGTCGGTGCAGCGAAACTGGATGCTCGGGCTTCTCTTTGTGGCAGGCCTGTTCGTCGCGGTGCCCATCGTCGGTGGGGCTCTGGCCTCACTGCTGTCGTTCCTGGGGTTGGGTCTCCTCCTGTTTGAGCTCTACAACGTCATCACCGATCCGGCGGGGCAGCGATGGGGCGATCGCTTCGGCCGCACGAAGGTCGTGGTGGAAGGTGACGGAATGTTGTGAGAGGGAGGCGTGAAGAGTGAGGTGTGAGGAATGGAGCGTGAGGGGTGACAGGTGGTGCCCGAACCGCCTCCTTCGTCCCTGCCGTAGAGGCCTAATCGCTGGAGCCAGGTCGGGCAGAAGGGGGGCAAGTCGACCGTCCAGGTCTCTGAGTGTCCGGGCCTCCCTGTGCAGTCGACGGCAGCACCCATGGCGTTCCCCTCGCTGATGTGGGACGCTCCGGCTCTGGGGCCCGCAGTTGACTCCCCGCCGATCCGGCCGGTATATTGGCCGCAGAACGTTCCGTCCGATCCATCCGTCGGCTGCCCCATACGAACTCAGGCCTTGAGGTTGTCTGGTCTGTCGCCGCTTTCGCTTCCGCCCTCTACTTCTCACTCACCATGGACGAACAGCGATATCTCGTCACTGCGCGCAAGTACCGGCCTTCGCTCTTCAAAGAGGTCGTGGCGCAGGAGCACGTCACCGAGACGCTCAAGAACGCAATTCGGCTGGAGCGCCTCGCGCACGCCTACCTGTTTAGCGGTCCGCGGGGCGTGGGCAAAACCACGGCGGCCCGCATTCTGGCGAAGGCCATCAACTGCGAGACGCCGAAGGAGAACCGAGAGGACGGCGCAGAGCCCTGCCGCGAATGCGACTCGTGCGAGTCGTTTGAGGAGGGCCGCAGCCTCAACGTCTTCGAGATGGACGCGGCCTCCAACAACAAGGTCGACGACATTCGCGAGCTGCGCGAGAAGGTGCGCATCCCGCCGCAGGGTGAGCAGAAGAAGGTGTACATCCTCGACGAGGTGCACATGCTCTCGAAGCAGGCGTTCAACGCCCTGCTGAAGACGCTGGAGGAGCCGCCCGCCCACGCCCTCTTCATCTTTGCGACGACGGAGCCGCACAAGGTGCTGCCCACCATCCTGTCGCGGTGCCAGCGGTTCGACTTCCGCCGCATTCCGGTGCCCAAGATCGTAGAGCGCCTCCGCGAGGTCTGTGAGGTAGAGGGCGTGCAGGCCGACGAAGAGAGCCTCATGCTGCTGGCCCGTAAGGGCAATGGCGCGTTGCGGGACGCCCTGTCGGCGTTTGATCAGGCCCTCTCGCTCTGCGGCTCGACCCTGGAGTACGGTGAGCTCACCCAGGCCCTCGGCGTGGTCGATCAGGACCTGTTCTTTAGGCTTACCGATCACGTCGCCACCCAGAACACGGCGGGCATGCTCGAGCTGGTGCGGCACGTAGTGCGCAGCGGATACGACCTGCAGGAGGTGCTGGTGGGACTGGCCGAGCACCTGCGCAACCTGCTGGTGGCCCACTCGCTGGGGAGCGACGCGCTGGAGGAGGTGGCCGGATCTACGCGTACCCGCTACGCCGAGGAGGCCGAGCGCTTCGAGGAGGCTGACCTGCTGCGGCTGCTCACAATGGCCAATGACGCAGAGGACGACATCAAACAGAGCCCTCAGCCCCGCCTCAGCCTGGAGACGACGCTCCTGAAGATGGCGCAGCTCCGCCACTCGGCCGACCTCCGCGAGGTGCTGAAGAAAATCGATCGGCTGGAGCAGATGGCGGAGGAGGGCGAGTTGCCCGACACGGTGCCGGGCGACGGCACGCCCACGGGTGCTGCCCCATCGTCGGCCCCCGAGGCCGCCTCGTCTGAATCTGAAGGGACGGCCTCCGGTCCCGAAGAGAACGATACGACCGAGGAAGGGTCGGCTCAGGAACCGACCGACGCGGCAGCCGAGCCCGTGCCGGATTACGTGTCCGAAGTGGGCTCGACCCCGGATGAGGCGTCCCCCGCGTCCGAGCGGGAGGCATCGACCGAGTCGCCCGCGGCCTCCGAAGAGGAGCCAGAAGAGCCCCCGCCAGCATCACCCGAGGACGAATCGTCAACGGCGGACGAGGAGGACGATGAGCCTGATGATCGGGCCGCGCCGGGGGGCGATCCGGGAGGTGAGGCAGACCCGTCTGTCGAGTACAACGACCTGTTCGGCACGCCCGCACTTCAGTCGGACGAGCCGTCCAGCGGAGAAGACAACACAGATGCGACGGGACCCCGCTCCTCCGCGGCGAACGCGGAGGCGACGGACGACGGACACGCGCAGGCCGCGACGGTCGCCGAGGCCGACCGCCCTCGGCCCACCGCGGCTACCGGCGACGGACTGACGGCCGAGTGGCCCCGGGTCGTGCGGGCCGTGAAGAAGGAGCACATCGGCCTAGGCTCCCTGCTGGGCGAGGCCGAGCCCATAGAGTGCACGGGCGGGACGCTCACCGTGGCCGTGCCCCGAGACCTCCACCGCGACACCCTGCGCGACCGCAAGCGCGTCCTGCTCCAGCGCGTTACTGCCACCGTTGAGCGATCGGTCGACGAGATTCGGTTCGTCGTCGAGGACACGACCGACGACGCTGCCGCGGATACGACGGCTTCGGAAGAGCCGCTCAGCCCGCGCGAACAGCTCCAAAAACTTCGCGACACGTACCCGGCGCTCGACATTCTCTTCGGCGAGTTCGGGGCAGAACCCGTATGGTGACCGGCGGCGGCCCCCCAGAGGGTACTCGGTCACTGCGTTTCCAGCACAAAACGGCTTCTGCACTCGCCCGGCACCGAAAGCCCTCGCGTGCAGGACTCCTTTGAGCGCCGTTCGTGCACCTCGCCCACTGTGTCTCGGCATCGCGTCCATTCACCAAACGGACTCTTTGGCCCTCGAACCGGAATGGCGTTCGCCCCTCCATACTTCCCCCCTCCAAACATACGGAGGGATCGGTTCCAATCGTCGTCCGTTGGATCCTTCTGTGAGTAAATCACCGGGTCGGCTCCGACCCCATGATTGGTTCCATGGGCGGGCAGGCCCTCACACTACCACGAGTCTTTGAATTGAGACCCCCTTCGCTATGGCCAACCCAGGACAGGGAATGAACATGCAGGACATGTTCGGAAAGATGATGGAGATGCAGGAAAAAATGAATGCCGCCCAGGAAGAACTCGAAGACAAGACCGTGACGGCCGAGGCCGGCGGCGGCATGGTGAAGGTCACCGCCAATGGAGCTCAGAAGATCACGGGCATCGAAATTGATCCGGAGGCGGTGGATCCGGACGACCTGGAGCTGCTCGAAGACCTCGTCATTGCGGGCGTTAACAAGGCCCTCGAAGACGCCTCCGAGATGGCTCAGGAAGAGATGCAAAAATCCATGGGCGGCATGCTGCCGCAGGGCATGGACCTCAGCCAGCTCGGCCTCTAGGCAAGGGCGAGTTGCGAATGACGAGTGTCGATGAGATCCGTTGATCGCGCCGTTCGCACTCGCACTTCGGCATTCGAAACTCGACATCCGAAACTGCTATGCAGTTTACCTCGGAGTCCGTCGAAACCCTCGTGGAGCAGTTTACGAAGCTGCCCACGATTGGGAAAAAGACGGCGCGACGGCTGGCCAACTACGTTCTAAAGATGCCCCGGGACGAGGTCGAGACCATTGCGGACGCGCTGATGGCCGTGAAGGAGGACGTGCAGCGCTGCTCGACCTGCTACGTCGTGGCCGACCGGGATCCGTGTCCCATCTGTAGCTCGGAGAAGCGCGACGCGTCGACCATTTGTGTCGTCGAGGAGTCGAGCGACCTCACGGCCATCGAGCAGACGAACGAGTATCGGGGCGTCTACCACGTGCTCGGGGGCGTCATCTCGCCCCTCGATGGGGTCGGCCCCGACGATCTCCGGGTGCACGAACTGGCCACGCGGATCGACCCATCGTTCGAGAAAACGGCGGCTTCCTCGCCGGATGGGGCGCCTCCCTCCGACGGCGAGGCCCCCAGCGACGAGGGAGCACCGTCCGCGAACGGGCAAATGGACGGTGCGGATGCGTCCGAGACGCAGGTTGATGAGATTATCCTCGCCGTAAACCCCAACGTCGAGGGCGATACGACGGCGTACTACATCTCCCAGCTCCTCGAGCCGTTCGACGTCCGCGTCACGCGCATTGCACGGGGGCTCCCCATCGGCGGCGACCTCGAATACGCCGACGAGGCCACCCTGTCGCGCGCCCTTGAGGGCCGTGGGCATGTAGAATAGCCGACGACGTAGCCGCCACGTCTTCTTTGCCCGGCGCCCTCGACCGCCCGCATCTGCTCCCTGACGGTTCCTCTGCACATGACGATCACAGTTCTCGGTGCTGGATCGATCGGAGCCCCCGTCGTTCGCGAACTTTGCATGCGGAGCGATGAGGTGGAGCAGGTGCAGGTCTGTGACACCCGTTCGCAAAACCTGCAGCGGCTGCACGAGCAGGTGGAGGGGGACCAGTCCCTCCGCTCCTTCCAGGTTGACGTGCGGGATACGAGCGTGCTGTCGCAGATCGTGGCGGGCAGCGATTGTGTCATCAGCTGCGTCCCGTGGAACCTCAACCTCGAACTGGCGGAGCTGTGTCTTGACGTCGGCGTCCACTACTGTGACCTCGGCGGGAACGACACCCTTGTGCAGAAAGAGCTGGCGCTCCACGAGCAGGCCCGCAAGAAATCAGTCTGGATCGTTCCCAACTGCGGGCTTGCGCCCGGCCTCGTGAACGTCCTGTGCCTGCACGGCATCGATCAGCTCGATCGGGCCGAGGCGGCGCACCTCCGAGTCGGGGACGTGCCGTTGCATCCGAGCCCGCCCTTCAACTTTCGCATCTCGTGGTCGGCCGAACGCATCCTCGCCGACTATACGAATCCCGCGCAGCTGATCGAGGGGGGGCAGGTCGTTGAGGCAGACGCTCTGTCCCGGGAGGAGGAGATCCAGTTCGAGGAGCCCTTCGGCACCATGGAGGCCTTCTGCACGCAAGGCGGCCTCTCGACCTTGACGGACACGCTGGCCGGGCGCGTCGAAGCGCTTGACCACAAGACGATTCGGTGGCCGGGCCACGCTCACCAGATGCGGTTCGTCATTGGCCTCGGGCTCGCGGACGATCGAAAGATTGGCGTGCGGACGCACCTGACGTACCGCGATCTGCTGATACGCCGCATGCGCAGGCGCCTCGGGGGCGACTACGAGGACGCCGTTCTCATGCGCGTGCTGCTGCGGGGCGAGCAGGAGGGGCGGCCCACCACGCTCGTATACGAGATGATCGAGCGATACGACGCGGCGACCCAGCAGACGGCCATGATGCGCTGCACGGCGATCCCGACCGTCGTCGCGGCGCTGTTCCTCGCCCGCGAAGAGGCGGTCTCGAGCGGAGGCGCCGGGGTGCCGGAGAATGTGATCCCGCGCGACCGGTTCCTCGAAGCAGTGGCTGATCGGGGGCTCAACATTCAGAAAGAGCGGCACGATGATTTTCGGGACGTGACCGCCAAGCGCCCCCTCGGCGGCCAGCGGGCCTGATGTGCGGGGAGCGTGGGCGAGCGGCGTCCGCCCTGAACCCCGAACGAAGCAGGAGGTTGCCGTTGCGCCACGTCCCCACCGACTGGGAACCGAATCCCTCGCTCGCCGTGTTTGAAAACCGCGTTTGCGTGCGGTTATCTTCTTCCGAGAACCTACGGCCCTACTCGCGACACCTGCCCACAAACGTCCTGTCGCACATCGGCACGAATCGCTACAGGTTTTCACGACCCATCACTGGGACTGTCCACTGCGTTAGGGCGAAGCCCTAGCGCACACCGTAGGATTTCGGAGAGTTCTCGGATTCCGTGCCGTTGATCCCCTTCTCCTCCCTCCATTCATTTCGGGCAACCTGTGCGGGCGGGGCGAGAGTGGGCCGGGCGTTCGTTTCGACGACCGCGCTCATTCTCGCCTGGGTGCTCCGCGGACTGGTGCCCTTGCCGGCACACGCGCAGGAGCCCCCCCCCGACACGGCCGTCACCGACACGGTGCCTCAGGCCCAACAGGCCGGGCAGGTCAGTCCTCGCCAGGTCTCGTCCGTCGATCGCAAGACGGTCGATCGCGTGTCGATCGATCGTGCGACGGTCGGAGACGACCCTGCGGACGACGACCAGCTGGCCGCTTCCCCGGCGGCCGTCGACACAGGGCTCGTCCGCCAGTACCTGCCGGCCCGTCGCGACCGATTCCCCGACCTGTTCCCGCAGTCGTCTCCGTTTCTGGGGCCCCGAGCCGCCGCGTCGACGGAGCGGTCCATTACGCTCGACTCGACCCAGCACAGCTATGTCCTCGACGAGGAACTGCGTCCCGGCGGCCCCATGCGCGTGGAGGCGGACGTGTACCAGCGCGAGCGCTACCAGGCCAATCTCCGTGACAACTGGCGCACGCTCGTCGACCAGCGTCAACAGCAGCAGGGCGATCGCGGGGGGCTCGGGGTCAACATGGTCGTGCCGGGCGGGCGCCAGAGCGCCTTCTCCACCGTCTTCGGCAAGCCACAGGTCGACCTTCGGCTCAACGGCCAGGCCAACGTGAATGCCGGTTTCGAGTATCGAAAGAGCGACCAGCAAGTCAGTGTCACGGGGGACGCCAGTCAGATTAACCCTAGCTTCAAGCAGGACCTGCGGCTCGGCATCACCGGCACGATCGGCGACAAGCTCAAGGTCAACGTCGACTGGGACACGCAAAGCCAGTTCGACTATCAGAATCAGGTAAAGCTCAACTACACTGGCTACGAGGACGAGATCCTGCAAAACGTCGAGGCCGGCAACGTCTCGATGCAGACGCCGTCCCAGCTCATCAGTGGGGGGCAAAGCCTCTTCGGCATTAAGAGCGAGTTTCAGTTCGGCAACCTAAACCTGACGACGATTGCGAGCCAGCAGGAGGGACAGTCCAACACCCTCGACATCGAAGGAGGGGCCCAGAAGACAGAGTTTGACCTAAAGCCCACGGATTACGATGAAAATCGGCATTATTTCCTTGGCTACTACTTTCGAAACAACTGGAACCGGGCCCACCAGGACCCGACGACACTCCGAACCTTCGATGGGTTCAGTGAAATCACCGAGATCGAGGTCTGGAAAATCACCGATCAGATCAGCGATCAGACGAATACCCGGCAGGCCGTAGCCCTCGTCGACCTCGGGGAACAGGCAATGCTTCTCAACAAGGCGGATGACTACGACGCGAACGTACTTCCCGGCCCCGATGTGGACCAGTACCGGGACGTTGACCTCGACTCTCTCCGCGACGGTGATCAGAGAGCCTCCACGTACCTGAGCAGTTCCGAGAACCTAGAGCCCCTGAACACTCAGCAGGACCTCCACGCTGGCGAATTCAAGCGGCTCACGCGGGGGCAAGACTATCGGATCGATTCCCGGCTGGGCTTCCTGTCTCTCCAACGGCGGCTTCGCCCCGACGAAGCCCTGGCGGTCGCGTTTCGCTACCGGACGAACGACGGGACTGTGCGCACGGTGGGCGACTTTTCGCAGGGCGGGACGATTGGAGGCATCAACGCCGATCGCCTCGTGCTCAAGCTGCTCCGGCCCACCAACCCGGTCGCTCCGAGCCAAGATGGAAGCGTCAACCCGGCCGCGTGGTTTTTGCAGCTCCGAAACGTCTATGATCTCTCGGGCCGGGACCTCACGTCGGATAATTTTGAGCTCGACGTCGAGTATCAGGCCTCGGGACAGGGAGCGCGCACGACGCTGTCGGAGGTCGGGGGGCAGAAAAAGCTCCTCCAGATTCTCGGTCTGGACCGCGTCGATCAGAATGGCACCCCCAATCCGGATGACAAGTTCGACTTTCTCCGGCAGACGATTAACTCCGACGAAGGGCTGATCTACTTCCCCTATCTTCAGCCCTTTGGAAAGCGCATTCTAGACGCCGCCGAGGAGAACGGAAATCGGAATGCGGGGAAGCCATTCGCATTCACAAACCTCTATACCAAGAAAAAGACGAACGTCAAGAAGGAAGACACGCAGAAAAACGTATATCATCTTCGAGGCTCATACACGGGCGGTGCCAAGCAATTTTACGATCTCAAGGCCTTCACCGGGTTGGTCGAGGGATCGGTGGAGGTGACCTCGGGGGGGCAGACCCTGCAGGAAGGAGCCGACTACCGGGTCGATTATCAGAGCGGGACGGTAAACATCACCAACGAGTCGTATCTCACCGCCGGTCGAGACATCGAGATCTCTTACGAGCAGAACAGCCTCGCAAACCTTCAAAAGAAGACCCTGCTTGGGGCACGAGCCGATTGGTCGCTCCGAGATCAGTTCTCGCTTGGCGCAACGGTCATGCGGCTCAGCCAAAAGTCACCCGTCGACAAGTTCCGCATTGGTCAGGAGCCCATCAAGAACACGATCTGGGGACTCAACGGTTCAATGGACCTCAGGCCACAATGGCTGACGGAGGCGGTCGACGCACTGCCGCTCGTGGAGACCCGGGCCGAGAGCAAGTTTTCGGTCTCCGGCGAGTTTGCCCAGCTCCGGCCCGGCCACACCACTACCGACGCATTCCAGGAAACCGTGGATCGAGTGGAAGACAGCGACACGGACAGCTACGCGTCGGATGAGCGCAATGGGGTCTCCTACATTGACGACTTTGAGGGCTTCGAAAACGCCTTCTCCCTCCGTGAGCGACCGGGTGCCTGGCAGGTCAGCGCGGCCCCCGACTCGACGGCCGACGCTCCGGGCCTCGACGGGGACGACCCCGGCAACGCCGACAACCGGAAGCGGACGCATTGGCGCGGAAGCCTCGGGTGGTATCGGCTCAACGAAAACATTCTGGATAATCTTGACGCGGGGGGTGGAGGAGAGGCGACGGAGCTCATCAACACCAGCGAGGTCTTTGTGGGACGGGACACGCAGGGCGAGGCTAATCCCACCCTCCGCACCCTCGACCTCCACTTCGATCCCTGGCAGCGGGGGCCGTACAACTACACGCGGAATCTGGAGGACTTCTTCCGGGAGCCGACCAAGGTCTGGGGAGGCATTACCCGGTCCCTGCCCGAGGGCTACACGGACTTCTCGGTGCAGAACGTCGAGTTCGTCGAGTTCATCGTGAAGATATATCCCCAAAACGACGAGGTCACCGATGGGGCACGCCTCTTCGTGGATCTCGGCACAATCTCCGAGGATGTAGTGCCCAACCAGCGCATCGACACGGAAGACGGTCTCTCCCTCAACTTTAGCGAGGGAGATCTGGGCAGTCTCAGCCGGATTCCCAATGCCCAGCGGGGAGGGGGCATCGAGCTTCGAAATGGGAAAACGCAGGATCTGGGGCTCGACGGGCTCGTTTCCTACACAGACGGCCCCTACGACGAACGACTGCTCGAGCAGAATTTCTACTCAGACTTCGTCGAACACGCGGATAGTCTTCGCGGGGTTGCCGGACAACTCGGCCTCACCCCTGCACAAGAGGAACGCCTACTGGCAGAGATCGAGCGCACCAACGAAGACCCCTCGGCCGACGACTATCACTACTACGAAAACGACCGGTACTTCAACACGCCGGAGTTTTTCCCGAACGGCGCCTCAATTCAGGAGCGCCTGAGCCGGTACCAGGCGGGCCAGGAGCTCAACGGGTTTGAGTCTCAGAACCGGCTGGCTGAGGACGTAAGCGTCAAACGAGGCGTGTCCCGCAGCCCCGACCGGGAGAGCCTCGATGGGGTTGGCAGCCAGATCAACATCGACAACAACTACTTCCAGTACGCCATTCCCCTCGACCGGTTGGAGGAGCGCGCCCGGACCGACCAGGGCCCGACCGATTACGTGGTAAGCAGGGTGGGCCAGAACGAAGACTGGTACAAGGTCCGAATTCCGGTGAAGACCTTTACGCGCCAGGTGGGCGCCATCGAGAACTTCGACGACATCAAGTCCATCCGCCTGTGGACGACCGGGCACGAGGCGCCTGTAACGATGCGGTTTGCGTCCCTGGAGCTGGTGGGCAGTCAGTGGCGGGCCTCGGAGCCGGTGGCAGAGCAGCCCACGGAGGAGAATGCTATGGTGAACCGGGGTGCGGGCGAGCTTCGGGTGGCAAGCATCAACAACGAGGAGGACCTGCGCTACGAACCGCCCGCCGGGGCCGTGGTGGGCCAGAACCGTACGTCCCGTGGCGTTCAGCAGCAAAGCCGTGAACAGGCGCTCCTGCTGAACGTGGACGAGCTAGGTGCGGGCCAGCAGCGGGGCGTCTTCAAGACGTTCGGGCAGGGGCTTGATCTGCTCAAGTACTCGAACCTGCGCATGTACACGCACCTACACGGGTCGGCGAGCACGTCCGAGGTGAAAGAAAGGCTCGATGAGAACCTTCGACTGTTCGTGCGGTTGGGCGCCAGTGAGACGGACGACTACTACGAGTACCAGCAGAAGCTCAAGCCGGGAGACGTGCCCATGGTTAACGGGTCGCAAAACCTCTGGCCCGAGGAATTTGAGATGAACCTGGTACTCGAACGCCTCAATCGCCTCAAGGTCCTCCGCAACCAAAGCCCCGTGGAGCTGGATTCCACGTTCCAGGTCAAGAAGAGCGAGAATACGGACGAGGGAGGGGGCTTGAACCTCGACTTCGCACCGCCGGGGACGGTGCTCAAGGTGCGTGGGACCCCTTCGTTGAGGGACGTAAAGACGGTCGTCGTTGGCGTGCGGCACGTCGGCGACCCCGACGAGAGTCCGCCGACGCTCGACAACTTCGAGGTCTGGGTAAATGAGCTCCGGGTGAGTGGCTACGACGAGAGAGAGGGATGGGCCGCCAACGCCAGCGCCACCATCGACCTGGCCGACTTCGCCTCGGTGAGGGGAAGCTTTCAGCGCCGAACGGACGGGTTTGGGGCGCTGTCTAGCACCCTGAACGAGCGGAGCCAGTCCGGCAGCCTAAGCTGGAACGTCCGCACCGAACTCAACCTCGATGCACTCCTGCCCGAGGACCAGGGATGGCGCATTCCCCTCACCATGCAGATGCAGTCGAGCCGCACAGAGCCCCGGTTCGACCCAAACCGAGGCGACGTGAAGGTGAGCAGTGTCGCGAAGCAGTTCGACGCCGTGCCCGACACTACCCTGGATACTCGGTTCGACAACCGATACGAGGAGGACCTGGACGGCGACCAGATCCGCAGCCGACTGAAAGACAGCGTGCGCGCAGCTGCTGAGACGCGCAACCTGCGCCGGACCTTGACGGCTAGTGTGTCGAAGCAAAACTCCGACACGTGGTGGTTGCAGAAGACCCTCGACGGGATCTCGCTGAACCTCTCGTACTTCGACCAGTCGAAGCGCAGTCCACAGCGCCAGCTCAATAATGAGTGGAGCTGGTCGGGAGACTTTACGTACCAACTCAGCTTTGGGCGTGCCCGGACGGTCCAGCCGTTCGGGTTCCTGCCCGACGTTCCGATGCTCGGAACGCTGTCCGGCCTTTCGTTCAACTACGTCCCCCGCTCACTCAAGTTTACGGCGAGTGCTGACCGAAACGTCCAGACGAGCCGGCGCCGTCCTACGGATCAGGGAGGGGCTGCGGATGAGGGAGAGGGCGGCCGTCCCTACCGGATCGCCGTCCCCTTCCGCGAGCAGCAGCAATTCAACCACCGTCGCTCCTTTAAGCTCCAGTACGACCCCTTCGAGTTCCTGAGCCTCAGTTTCAGCTCCAACACCCGTCAGAACTTCGACGACCTCTCCTCGGACACCCGCACCAACGTCTTTCTTCGGGGTGACGACCTCCGCAACAGGGTGCTCCCCAACGTAGACATCGATCCGGACAGCACTGATCGCTTCTTCGACGAAGACATCCTGGAGAAGTATGACCTGAACGAGAAAGGCCTTGGGGAGGACGATGTGGGGAAGCGCGTGTTCTTCGAGAATCGGCAGATCCGCCGGTCGGAGCTCAATGTCTTTCAGGACCTGCTCACGGGGCGAGTCGGCCCGCGCACAAGCAGCTACGGACAGCAGCTTTCGGCCACGCTGAGCATGAACTGGGACGACCGACAGTGGCTCGATTGGATTGATCTGCAGGATGTCTCCTACAATTCGAGGTTTGATTGGTCAAACGGACCGAAGGGGAGCCGCCGGGGGGCTAGTGTGAACAATTCCCTCACCCTACGGACAGGGACGACTCTGCGTCCCAACAAGATCTGGGAACGGTTTGGGTTCTTTCAGCGACTGAAGGAGGCCCAGCGTCAGACCGAACAAGACGGGCAGCGTGGACGAGGGGGGCGGGACCGGTCCTCGGGGGAGGACGACGAGGGCGACGAGGACGAAGAGGACGGCGAGTCTGCAGAGGACGGCGGCCTGAGCTGGGACGACGTGCCCCTGCCCGATCCGATAGGGATGCTGCGCGGACTCGCCCTTATGTTCCTCGACATCAACGACCTCAGCCTCAACTACAGTGGCGACTGGTCGGCGAGCTCCTCCAACGTGGGTTCGTACGAGACGACCAATGGGGACACGACGGGCGTGAACGTCAACTACCGCCTCTTCGATGCGGTGCAGGGCGATGGGCCCTCCATCGGGTACCGGCTTGGGCTCGAACGCTCCATCGATCCCAGCAACCGTGTGACGGGCGGTCGATTCCAGGTGTCGGATGCGCTCAGCAACAGCCACCGCCTCGAGGGACGCACCGCCCTGAGTCCGAGCCAGTCCTTCCAGATCGACCTGAGCTGGAACGTGGAATGGCGTAAGCAGACCAACGTGACCTTCCAGGACAACGGCGACGGGGTTAACCGGTTTTCGACCGAGAGTGGGGAAAACTCAGCTTCAGTGTGGGGTTTTGGTTCCGTGGTGTCGCTGGTGAAGAAACAGGCGAATCGTCGCCCGCAAGGTGCGAGTGGCGATACGTTGTCTGCCGGCAATGTGCCCCTCACCAATGCGTCCGTTGCGAGCGACTTCAAGTCGGCCTTCCTGACGGGAGGCGGCAGCGTGGGGACGCACGGCTTTGCCCCGTTTCCACTGCCTGGCTGGAACGTCCGCTATTCGGGGCTGTCCGACTGGCCGCTCGTCAGCCGCATCGTGAAGAGCGCTACGCTCAAGCACAGTTACAACGCCGAGTACCGATCGAGCTACTCGTCCAACACAGGAAGCGAAACGAAGGAAGCCCCGCTGGGCCAGGCATTCCGCAGTTCGGACTTCGAGATCGGGTCTGCCCGCGTTAGCGAACAGTTCCAGCCCCTCCTCGGCATCAGTGTCACCTGGCCCGGGAATCTGGAGACGAGCATCGAATGGAACCGGCAGACGAACACATTTCTGCGAACGGCCAGCCTGGAGGTAGAGGAGGTACAAACCAACCAACTGTCCGGAAGCATCTCCTACCAGAAGCAAGGGCTCCGCATTCCCGTGCTGGGACTCGGGCGCCTTGAAAATCAGATCCGGTTCTCGCTTACCATGTCCCGATCGGTCAACGACGAGCGGAGCTTCAACATCCGGGGAGCGCTCGCAGACGTTCCAGAGGACGGCTCTATCGATGCGTCGGTGACGGATCCGACGAATGACTACGTCACAGTGCGGAAGCAGACGACTCGTCTCACGGTCCAGCCCGAGCTCACCTATCGCCTCAGCAATCGGGTGACAGCCGATCTCCAGCTCAAGTACGAGCGATTTGATGGGGACAATCGGCGGCCGTCCTACACCCAGGTCAACGGGGGATTCAACGTTCGGGTGAGCATCACACAAAACTAGGACGAGGGCTGTGGGTACAGCCCCTCCCTTCCCGCGCGGCATTCTGCAGACCGGACTGCCCCTGGCGATGTCGGCCTCTGCCCAGAACGAAATTGTCGTGTGTCACCTCGGCCGCGTCCCGTACAAGGCAGCGTGGGCCCTGCAGGAGCAGGTACAGGAGCGCCTCATCGCGGCCAAGCGGGCCGATCCGCCCGAGACGGTCCCCCACGTGTTGCTCCTGCTGGAGCATCCGCCCGCTTACACCCTCGGCAGGAGCGGCGACGCCGAGAATCTGCTGGTGTCCGAGGAGCGGCTCGACGAACTCGGCGCCACCTTCCACCGCATCGGGCGCGGGGGGGACGTCACCTACCACGGGCCCGGCCAACTGGTAGGCTACCCGCTGTTCGACCTCGACCGCTTCTTTACCGACCTGGGCCGCTACCTGCGCACCCTGGAGGAGATCATCATCCGCACCTGCGCGGCGTACGACGTGTCCGGGACGCGGGTGGAGAGGCGCACCGGCGTCTGGGTCGGGCCCGACGAGCGGGGGCTAGAGCGCAAGATCTGCGCGATGGGCGTGCGCTGCAGTCGATGGGTCACCATGCACGGCTTTGCGCTCAACGTGACCACCGACCTTGACTACTTCAACCACATCGTGCCCTGCGGCATCGACGACCGAGGGGTAACCTCCCTCACCGAGGAGACCGGCACACCGGTAGACGTAGATGCGGTCCGTCCGCGCGTCGTCCAGCACGTTTCGGACCTGTTCGACGCGGAAGTGACTGAGTGCCGCGGCGCGGACGCACGAAGGGTTCTTCGGGAGTGGACCGGCGCGGAGGGGGTCCTACGGTGAGGCTCAGCCGGTCCATTGGGCCGGGGCTTCCGTCCCCTCTGCAATCTCGTCGACGTCTACGGGCGGCAGGTCGTGGTACCAGTCGTGGTGCGGCGACCAGGCGTGACACTCGTGGCACTGCGTCTCCCGCCACACCTTTCCGCACTCCGGACACTGACCCTGCGTGTCGAACGTGTGCCACGAGTGCCCGCACTCGCACGTCCACTTTGCGCTCGGCGGAGGCTCCCACTCGCACTCGGGGCAGTAGATTTCCATGGTCTCAAGAAAAGCCGTTGAGGAGAAGAATGCCGGTTGACATGGCCGCCGCCGGTGAATAGTCTACTGCCGATTCGTGAGGCAAGAAACGTAAGGACCGACACCAGAGCTAGGACTGCAGAACTCACGCATCACTCCTCACGCATCACGACCCACACACGCGTTCTATCGATGTCTTTCTCCTTCGGTTCGTCCCACCTCCACTATGCCGACGTTTGATCCCGACAACTTTACGACTCGTCTCCTTGCTGAATCGCTATTCTACGACCTGGAGTACGGCCTCGTGGGCAGCGTGAGCCTCATTGACCCGGAGACGGAGCGGGAACTGTATCTCGCCTCCTTCATGCCCGACGACGGAACGTACCTGGTAGAAGAGGCCACCGCGTGGGAAGACGCCCCCGAGTTGGAGGACGAGGCGGACGTGGCCTACGCCCTAGCCACCGACAGTGACGTGCACGGACGCTACGAGGTGCCGGAGGCGGCGGCACAGTCGCTCCTCGAACTGGCCCGCGAGCACGGCCTGTTGCCGAGCGTCACCGTCCTGTTCGCGGACGAAGAGATGTAAGTGCGGAAGGATGGATGTGCAAACGTGTGGACGTCTTGGGAGATTGGCGGAGAAAACAGTATTTCCACAGCTCCAAGCCTCCATACGTCCGTACTTACCCCCCGAACAGAGCGACCCAGGCCAGCAGGGCCCAACCCACGATGAACGCGACGCCCCCGAGCGGCGTGATGGCGCCGAGCCAGCCCGTGTCGGTCAGGACGAGCAAGTACAGGGTGCCCGAGAAGATCACGATGCCGGCCACGAAGCAGTAGCCGGTCCATTGGAGGAGCGGTCCCCAGCCCTGCGCCATGGCCCATCCCACGAAGAGGAGGGCCAAGGCGTGGTACATCTGATACCGCACCCCCGTCCGGAACGTATCGAGGCGGTCGGGCGAGACGCGGCCTTCGAGGCCGTGGGCGCCAAAGGCCCCAAGCGCGACGGCAATGCCCGCCAGTGCAGCCCCGAGTCCAGCAAAGAGGCGTGTCATCGATGTGCGGGTAGCCACAAGCAGGGGCGAATTACGTCGCGTCCGGCGATTGCTGCAGGAGGTCCTGAAGGAGATCGAGGTCCGAGGCGTCCCCGTCCTCAGGCACAATCTCAGAGTCGGCCTCCCCCCAGAGGCGGTCGATGCGGTAGTGCTCGCGCTTTTCAGGTAGGAAGATGTGCGCGACCACGTCGACGTAATCGAGCACGACCCACTGGAGGTGGTCCATGCCTTCGCGCTTCCAGGGCTTCTCCCCACACTCCTCCTCGATCAAGTCCACAATGCCGTTGGCGATGGCCTTGATTTGAAGGTCCGAGTCCCCGGTGCCGAGGACGAAGAAATCGGCCATGCTGCTCACCCCTCGAAGATCGATCACGGTGATGTCCGAGGCCCGTTTGTCGGCCATGGCGTCCACGACGCGGGCCGCGAGGGCGGGACTCGGGTTCTCGGGGGTTCGACGAACAGAGGGGTCTGCCGGGGAGGTTTGGTTGGGGGAAGCCATATGTTAGGGCATTGGAGAAAACAGTGATGAGGAAAAACGGAAGGCGTCCAGAGTCGGAGGGCTAGAAGCCCTCTCGAAATGGACGAAGTTGTTTATAGTCGTGTCCGATGATGACGGACGCATCGAGGTAGTACTGCGGTCTGATCTCCTGTCGCACCCGCTCCGGCGGAATGCCGAGGGCCTCGGCCACGTTCCGGGCCGCCTCCGGGTTGCCAACGCGGTCGATGACCACCGAGTGCCCCTGGTCGAAGGATGAGTAGTTGCCCACGTCCACCACGTCGAAGCCCTGGTCTCGAAGGTACTGCGTCGCGTGGTCGGCCAAGTGGTCGATCCCGGCCCCGTTCCGTACCTCCACCTGAATAATCTCGCCGACGAGATCGGAGGTGTCAGAGGCCGGACGCTCCGGGCTCGGGCCCGTGAGGAGGGTCCGCGTGGCGAGTCCGTACAGCAGCACGAGCACACCCAGTCCACCGACTGCGAGCGCGACGTTCAGCAGTCCATTCGTGAGACGGGAGGACCACAGGGACATAGGCGTCGGAGCGAACAGCCGATTGGGCGAATCTGGGCCGTGACGCGCTCAGTCGCGCTCCACGACCGCCAATCGACGCCTGAAGAGAAGGGCCGATCAGTTCGGGAACAGGGGGGGCGTAGGAGAGAAGCCTCGTCGGCGATACGTGCCGTACGGACTTGCGTAGCGCCCATGCGGGCTCTGCTGCACCTGAACGTGGAACCTCACGTTCTCGGACGGGCGGTAAGCCACCTCCGCGTTGCGCAGGAACACCTTCGTCTCCTGGTTTCCAAAAGCGCCGGAGTTCGCGAGCGGATGGGCCACGCTGACGTCGACCCGAGCGGCCCACTCGGAATTGAACTGCCACATCATTGAGTTGGTGTACATCCCCATTGAGCTTGCGTTGCCGCCGAACGAGGAGAACGACATTTGATAGCTGTGGCTCATGCGGAAGTCCTCGGCCCCAAGAAGGTTGCCGAGGGCATTGGTCGCGGTGGAGCCGGTGTCGTATAGCTTCGTGACCACGGAGGAGTTCTGCTCGGCCGTTTCCCGGAGTTGGGCGTGAGCCGGAGCCGTGACGCTCAGCACAAACACGAGACACAGGAGCGGAAGAACCGTGCGCATGAGAACCTCGTTCGTCGGTATGGAAGAGACCAGAAGAGGATGCCATTGAAAGTACGTTTGTAATACCCCATCGCTATCGGTTTGTTCGCGCTTCATCGGCGCCCTGGATCCAAGCGCTAAACGGTTCGTGCGAAGATCCGCCTGAGGGCAACCGGGGGCATTCTGCTCGTGGGATCGGGAATCCGTGCACCATGCTCGTACTCGGCATCGAAACCTCCTGCGACGACACGGCCGCGGCCGTGTGGGACGACGGCACGGTACGGTCGAACGTCGTGTCCTCGCAGGGTGAGCTCCACGAGGAGTACGGGGGCGTGGTGCCGGAGATCGCCTCGCGCGATCACCAGCGGCTCATCGTGCCGGTCGTTCGGCGCGCCCTCGCCGACGCGTCGGTGGACGCCGCTGCGCTCGACGCTGTCGCCGTCACCCACGGCCCAGGCTTGCCCGGCTCGCTGCTGGTCGGGCTCAGCTACGCGAAGGCCTTCGCCCGGGGCCTGGACGTGCCGCTCATCGGGGTAAACCACCTAGAGGGGCACGTCTACTCGGTCGATCTGGAGCCCCCACACCCCGAGCGCCCCTTTCTGTGTCTCATCGTGTCCGGGGGACACACCGAACTCGTGCACGTCGACGAGGAGTTCCGGCACGAGGTGCTGGGGCGTACCCGCGACGACGCGGCCGGTGAGGCGTTCGACAAGGTGGCCCAACTGTTCGGTCTCGGCTACCCCGGTGGCCCCGCCATCGACCGCCACGCCGAGCAGGGAGATTCCACCTTCCACGACTTCCCCCGGAGCCGGCTCGACGACTTCGACTTTTCGTTCAGCGGGCTTAAGACTTCCGTCCTCTACTACCTGCGCGAGCAGTCGGACGCCGAGCGGGAGCGGCTCCTCGATGTCCACCTCGACGATCTCTGCGCGTCGGTCCAGGCCGCAGTGGTCGACGTGCTCGTCGACGCCGTGCGCCGGGCTACGGACGCGACGGGGGCCGAGCACGTGGCCGTCGTGGGGGGCGTGGCGGCCAACTCGTCGCTGCGCCGGCGCGTGGAGGCGCTCGGGGACGAAGAAGAGGTCGCGGTGTCGGTGCCCGACCTGGCCTATTGCATGGACAACGCCGCCATGATTGCCGAGGCCGGGGCGCAGCGCCTCACAGTCGGGCACACGAGCCCCTCAACGCTAGACATAGACTCGAACCTTCAGCTGTAGCTTCAGC
>CAZMDV010000003.1:0-1448 GCA_964564875.1 uncultured Salinivenus sp. | reverse complement strand
CTTCAGCTGTAGCTTCAGCGAAGTGGGGACAAACAACAAGGCCACCCTCAACGTCTTTACCGTCTCGGCGCTCTCCGTCTTCCAGGGTTCTGTTAGCTTATCTCGCTCATGCGATCGCATCGTCTTCTCGGGCTGGCCGCCGTCCTCCTGTTTCTCGGGGGGCTGGCCGTGGGCGTCGGGGGAACGATCGTTTTTGGACCCAACACGATGGCGTACGACACCCCGCGCAGCGTCCTCATTCCGGAGGGGGCGTCCCTCGAGACGGCAATCGACTCGCTCGACCGGGCAAACATTCTCGCTTCCCCCGCTACGCTTCGTCTCGTGGCGGAGGCGACCGGGTGGGGGCGGCAGATCAAGGCTGGCCACTACCGCATCGCACCCCGCCGTTCCAACTACCACGTGCTCGACAAGCTGCGACGAGGCCTGCAGGATCCGGTGCGGCTGGCCATTCCCCCCGGACGGCGCGCCGACGAACTGGCGCGGGCCATGGGCGCGGTGCTCAAACCGGACGCTGCCGCGTTCCGGGCTGCGCTCCGCGACACGAGCCTCGCCCGCGAACTGGGAACCGATTCAGCTCGGCTCTTTGGGCACATGCTTCCGGAGACGTACGAATTTTACTGGCAGACCTCCCCCGAAACCGTCGTCCGTCGCGTCAAGCAGACGCTCGATCGCTTCTACGAGCGCACATTAGCCGCCGGGGCCAACAAGCACGGCTTCACGAAGCGGGAGGTCGTGACGCTCGCCTCTATCGTGGAGGAAGAAGCGCTCTTCGACGCCGAGAAGCCGACGATCGCTGGAGTCTACCTCAACCGCCTCGAGCGGGGGTGGCCCCTCCAGGCCGACCCCACTGTGCAGTACGCGTTGGTCGACACGGGCGGACGGCGCGTGACCCGTGTGCTCTACGAGCATCTCGAGATCGACCACCCCTACAACACCTATCAGATTCGGGGCCTGCCCCCTGGCCCCATCTCGAACCCGTCCGCGTCGAGTCTTCGCGCCGCGGCCTTTCCCGAGCGGCACGAGTACCTCTACTTCGCGGCCGACGGGACGGGGGGACACACCTTCAGCCGCACGCTCCGAGACCACAACCGCGCCGCGCAGAAGTACCAGCGGATGCTCGACGAGCGCCGGCGCGAACGCGACCGGCGGAGCAACGATTCGAATTGAAGGGGCTCAGGTGAGCACGGATTCATGTACTGGGTGGGCGACGTGCATCCCCGGAGACCCGGAACCCAGAACTCAAAAGTGGTATCGGATACCGACGAGAATCTGGTTCCGCCTCACTTTCTCGTTGACGAAAGACGCGTTGGTGGCCACGTACGGCAGCGTACGGTCGTCGAAACGCTGCTGCATCCAGCTAACATCGATGCTCAGGTGCTCACTGAGCTCATACCCAATTCCGGCTGAGAAGTACGTCCGCGGACGTTCATCCACTTCGTCGCTCCCCT
>CAZMDV010000002.1:0-33380 GCA_964564875.1 uncultured Salinivenus sp. | reverse complement strand
TCAAGATTGTGGGCGAACACCGGATCTGCGCGCTTGACTTTTTCTTTCATACGGGTTCCAAATCAAGTTTGGAACGACAAACGAGAGTGCTTTTCTCTTCTCCGCTGCCAGAAAATAGATGTCTGAGCGTCAGGGTGACGTTTTTGACGATTGATGCGATTGCCCTATTCTTCTTGCCCGTGTCTTCTCCGGCGAATCGGATTCCTACGTGACGGGCACTGGCGACGTGAAGCGTTCAACGTTCCACGTTCCAACGTTTAGCGGTATTACGCTCGCGGCGCGGGCGCCTGCCAATCGAACTCCTCCTTGCTCATGTCCTCATCGACGGGCACGGGATGGACATTCAGGAGGCAGTGACGGCGCGGCTCGTGCACCACCAGTGGAAGCCCCGCTTCCTCGGCTACGAAGAGTTTTCCCTCTCTCGGGACGCCATTCGAAACCTGCAGGACCGCGGCTGGACGGTAAAGGAGGGGTTTTTGTTATACGATGAGATCTGGGGCCGCACGCAGGCCCTCCGCGTCGAGTACCCGAGCAACCGCACCCAGGAGGAGGTGTTTTACGGCGGGGCAGATCCGCGACGCGGCGGGGCGGCGGTGGGGTTTTGATCCCAGAGGAGAACGTCATTCCGGCGATGGGTCCAGAGGATCTGCTGGGCCGTCATCCGCCCTTTCGGGAGGAAACGCCGACTCTCTTCGTGTCAGAAAACGGCTGGTCCAAACAAAAAAGCCCGTGGAGCTGTGCCCACGGGCCTTTAAGGAACACTTGGTCGGTGCTCGATGAGACCAGGGACTTGAGTTAGTTCTGGCCTCTCGCTGTCACCTTTTCTGCTCGTTTGACGCGCACTTTCTTTGCCCGTTCGATGTCTGCGAGCGAGATTTCTCCGGTCCACTTCGCCTTGTTGGCGAGTTCAGGGTACTTCTCGAGGTAGAAGGCCGCGAGGCCTCTCTGCGTTACTCGATTCACATCGGTGGATTGCCGGGCCCCCTCGTCTACAAGGGTCGCGAGGGCCTCTTCATCGCCGATCCCGATCAGGGCCCAGAGCGCCAGGAGACGCTGCCCGTCTTCCGGGCCGCGGCGATAGGCCGCAAGCAGTTCGGGAGTGAGGGACGTGAGATCCAGCCGTTCTGTCGTGTGCAGAGGCTGGTTCTGCATGGTGTTGAGGGTCAGCTGGCAGTCGTTCAGGCAGTGGGCTAGGCCGGCTACGTCCAGGAGGGCCAGGTGTCGGCGCATCGCGGCCTTGCTCCGCAGTTCGGTTTGAAGGTGCTCCGTGAGCGTCGGGGTCTGGGGGGCATCTTGTCCGTAGGCGCCCGTCGGGACAAATGCGGCAGGTGGGAGTAGAAGGAACAAGACAGCGGGAATGAAGAAAAGAGAACGTTTCATGGGTACGAGTTTTATGGGTACGAGGGGAGTTGGAGAAGTAGGTAGCGAAAAAGGGTTTTCTTTCGCGTTGGATCTCCAGTATAAACGGAGGGTGTTTAATTTCTTTTAGCTCGGTCTTTGGTGGCTCTTAGATCGAGTCTCCACCGGTCACTTTCGGCAGACAGGCATGATTCAACTTCGATTTTTGGGAACGACGGAGGTCCGCCGGGACGGGAGCGAAGTAGGATCGGTGCCTGCCGGACCCAAGCGCCTCGGGCTTCTTGCGTATCTCGTGCTTGCCCGGCCCCAGGGCTTTCAGCGCCGGGACAAGCTGCTTGCGCTTTTCTGGCCGGAGCGCGGCCAGAAGGCGGCCCGCAATTCCCTCAGCAATCTGCTGTACCAGCTCCGTCGGGCCCTCGGCCCTGACCTAATCGAAAATCGAGGGGACGAAGAGATTCGGATCGGTCGAGACGCCCTCTGGTGTGACGCCCTCGCATTCGAGCGAGCGGTAGATGAGGAAAACGTCCACGACGCCTGCGAGCTGTACGGAGGCCCCCTGCTGGACGGATTTCACGTGCCGGGTACCGCCCCGACCTTCGACCAGTGGCTGGAGGGAGAACGCGATCGCCTGAAACGCAGCTACCGGACGGTCCTCAAAGGACTCGCCGAGGCCGCCGAAGAGCGCGGGGACTACGAAGAGGCTGCAAACGGGTGGCGGGAGCGGGCTGCGGAAGATCCCTTTGACTCCCTGGTTGCGCGGCGCCTGATCGAGGCGCTTGCGGCCGCGGGCAACCGGGCGGAAGCCATAGAGACGGCACAGGCCCACGCCCGGCTTTTAGAAGACGAGTTCGGGGTCGAGCCGGAAGAAATGGTCCGCTCCCTGACGGCGGACCTGCAGGAAATGGGCACACCAGCAGACCGCAGCGACCCTCCGACTGAGGACCTGGACGCCTATCGTCTGTGCTCGCAGGGACAGGCCAATCTGGACCAGCGAACGGCAGAGGGGCTTGGGCGGGCGCTCGATTGCTTTGAGCAGGCGCTGGAGGCAGATCCGGGGTTTCCCCTGGCCTGGGCAGGCATGTCCGAAGCCGTCTCCCTGCATCGCTATTACAGGCTCTCGCCGCCGCCGGACGCTCCGAGTCCCCTCGCGGCCGCCCGGAAGGCCGTAGAGCTGGACGACGGGCTGGGAGAGGCCCACACGGCCCTCGGCATTGCGCGTGCGGTTTATGGGGAGGGGCCGGCGGCCCTGCGCGCGCTGCGGCGTGCCGTCCAGCGGACGCCAAGCTACGCAGAGGCCCACATCTGGCTCGGGTGGGTGTCCCTGTGTCTGGGGCGGCCCGAACGAGGACTCCCCCCTGCCCAGAAGGCGGTGGAGCTCAATCCGCTTGCGCCGGCTTTCCGTATCTTCCTCGCCGAAATTTTCCTGGCGAACGAACAGTCGGACGCCGCTCTTCAGGAGGCCCGCCGGGCCCGCGACATTCAGCCGGAGTACGGACTTGCCCACTTTATGGAGGGGCTCATCCTCCACCACCAGGGTCGGCTGGTTGCCGCCGTCTCGGCGCTGCACCGGTCGCTCGCTCAGATTGCGACGGTCGGGCTCCCGCGCCGCACGGAAGTCCAGGCGGCCCTGGCCATGGCGCACGCCGCCGACGGAGATGAAGCGCACGCCCGAGAGTGGGAGACGCTCCTTGACGAGACGCGCGATCCTTTCTCCGCGGGACTCGTCCGGGGGGCCCTTGGCGACGCCGATGCGGCCTTCGACACCTTCGATCAGGTAGGCGACTGGGGATCGTTCGAGACCGAGCACATCCGCTACTTTTATCCCGAGGTGCTCGGGCCCCTCCGGGCGGATCCCCGTTGCGACCTGCTTCTTCGCCGGGTCAACCAGGCATGGGGACTGAGTCCAGGCGGCGGAATCCCGGAAGACCCCCCTTCTCATCGACACTGATAAAACACAGGCTCTTGTTAGGTCAGAGGTGTAATTACACGCCGCACATGCGTTGTAGGAGAGCCGGTGTGATCCGATCGTGATTGAAGGCAAGCTCAAACATCGCTACGTATCCGGATAGGTGGTCTTTATGAACTCCGCGGAAGCGGCGCAGGCAGTTGCGCAGGCTCGTCCAGATTCCCTCGGGTCGCGCATGCGTGAACCTCCCGAATTCCATCTCCATCTTGGTCGTCGGCCCAGCCTCTGGAGTGGTCGATGGCATTTCGAGTTCTGGGCTCTTCCTCGTTTTCGAGCCATAGATACGACCGGTTCTCGTCGGTAAAGATGCAGGCCTCCTCTGCCGTTTCTCCGGTAACTGCCCACCGGATGGTCTCTTCCTGCGTGTCGAGACAAACCCGGAAGCAGGCCCACCCAGTTTCGCGACCAACCATCCCCAAGACCGGAGGTCGGTCGTTCTCGTAAGTGCCCCGTCCTCGAGATTTGTTGGCCCGAGAGCGGGGAGGATCATCCGGATTCCGGTGCGGATCGGATTTTTTCCCCCGCGTTCTGGTACATTTCATCGGCTTCGACTTCTGGGTCCGGCAGCCCCTCCTTCGGCGCCTCGCCGGGAAGCCCGACCCGCTCTCCTTGCTGGACCGCTTCCTGAATGCGGTGGCGCCGCTTCAGCACCGACGGATAGGCCAAGTCCATCTCGTCGGTCAGGCGCTTGGTTGGAACCCCCTTCGCAAACCCTCGAAGAAGCATCACGATCGTAGAACAGTCGTAGTGGGTTTTCGACCAGACCGTATTGGTAAAGATGTTGAACACCGCTCCGCACTCACGGCAGCGGTAGTCCACAATCGGGGCTCGGCGGCGGTCGTGAGGGGCCTGGCCCTCTGGCAACTCATGTCCGTTTGGACAGGAAAGTCCCTCCGGATGTAACGACCGTTTCAGGTATCGGTAGCACTCTTCCTCGCTGAGCAACTCGTCGACTGGAAAACCGATCATCCTACCGGGTCAGGTGCTGGTTCTTGGAACATGTTGAGCAAACTCGTACCGAGCAGGTAGGAAGGATTGTTCAGCCCTGCGCTAACATGAGCCAAAACACATCATGCCTAAAACACCATGCCGACTACAGATTCGCTTGAAGACACAGCGCGTCAGGCCCTGCGGACCCGGCTCCGGGGACCTGTCTTCACCCCCGACGACGCCGGGTACGATGCGGCTCGTGCCATTTGGAACACGCGGCTCGCCCGTCGACCGCCCGGGTGCAGGCGGGCGCCACGTAGGGGGGACTTCGACCACGAGGCCCAGGCGTTCGGCCTCGCCACCCCCGGCCCTACGGTGTCGACCGTCGGGGTGGCAGGCAGCACCCTTGGGGGCGGCACCGAGCACCTCGCGCGCAGGTATGGCCTCAGCCTCGACAACCTGCTCTCCGCCGACGTCGTCACGGCCGACGGTACGCTCCTTCGTGCGAGCGAAGACCGGAACGCCGATCTCTTCTGGGGCCTCCGGGGAGGGGGCGGCAACTTCGGCGTCGTCACCTCCTTCGAGTTCCAGCTCCGCGAGGTGGGCCCCGAGGTGCTCGCCGGCCAGATCGTCCACCCGATGGGGGCCGCGGCCGAGGGGCTGCGGTTCTACCGCGACTTCATGGCGGGCGCCCCGGACGCCCTCCAGGCGTACGCCTTCTTCATCCACGTGCCGCCGATTCCCGCCTTTCCCGAGGAGTACCACGGCCAGACGGCGCTCGACTTCGTAGTGACCTACGCGGGGGACCAGGCGACGGGTGAAGAAGTGCTCCAGCCGCTTCGGGCGTTCGGCGATCCCATTCTCGACGGCGTGTGCCCCCAGCCCTATACGGCGCTCCAGCAAACCTTCGACGAGGGGGCGTCGGTGGGCCAGCGGTGGGACTCGAAGGCCCACTACCTCGACGCCCTCCCGGACACGGCCACCGATGCGGTCGTGGAGCGCGTTGATCCGCTTCCCGGTCCCTTCTCGATGGTCTACTTTGAGCCGATGGGCGGAGCCATCGGCCGCGTCGACCCGACCGCGACGGCGTTTCCGCATCGCGAGGCCGCATATGGGTTCCACATCCTCACCGGCTGGTCGGACCATGACAACGACGACGCCATCATGGACTGGACCCGCGAGTTTCACGCGGCGATGGCGCCGTACGCAAATGGCGGCGTGTACGTGAATCTCCTGGGGGCCGACGAGGAGGAGCGCATTCCCGAGGCGTACGGCCCGAACCATGGCCGGCTGGCCCGGCTCAAGGCCGAATACGACCCGGAAAACCTCTTCCGGGAGAACCACAACGTTGAGCCTAAGGCGTAGCTGGAATCCTCCCACCACCCGGCAGGCCCGGCGGCGGGAGTGAGACCGGGAGACGCGGAGACGGTCGGCACGGGCTTGCCAGTCCTACCGCTATGTTGACGCAAGCTGTCGTTCGGGAAAGCCCTGCGGGCAGTATGGCGAGTCGTTGGGGGAATAGAAGGCAGGGCCCGGGTTTTGGAAACATTTTAGCTGGGCGGGAAGGTGAAAAAAAAATCCTATTCGATCCCCGACGGCCTGAAAGATCCCCCGGAAGGGATTCACCAGCCGTGTCGGACGATTTTTGAGACGGTCTCTGGAACGGAAAAGTGGTGCAGCGATCCGACGGAGCGGCTAAGACACACCAACTTCTTTCAGTTGTTAGGGAACATTCTCCACTTTTTATAGTCTTTATTAAGTAATCATACGTTTTACTTGGTAGACTGTGATTGTTTTTCCCGAACTCTTCCTACCGATCCTATCGGCGTTTGCTCGGGCCTTAACTTTTCCACGCTTCTTTTCGTCTCTGTGCTCATGACTCCTCGAAACGCGGTACTTAGCTTCTTTTTTGGGTTCCTCTCGGTGCTCCTCATCGCCCCGCTCCCGGCTGAAGCCCAGGTCTGGAAGCGAGCCAAGAACAAGGTGAAAGATCAAGTTGAAAAACGGACTGACCAGAAATTAGACGCAGCCGTTGAGTCTGTCCTCGATGGCTTCGAGGACGCTGTCGCCTGCGCCGCGACCGACGAGAAATGTATCGAAGAGGGCCAGGAAGACGGAAAAACCGTCGTTTTGACCGACGAAGAAAGCGGCGAGGTCATTCGCGATGAAAACGGCGCAGTCGTCACGGCTTCGACGAACGCCGACGCCGATCCGGCCGGCTCAAAGGAAGCTCTTGCCCCCGGCGAGGGCGCCTGGGCCAACTACGACTTCGTGCCGGGCGAGCGGGTCCTGTTCGCCGACGACTTCGCCGAGGAATACGTGGGGGACTTTCCCCGTCGGCTGACCTACGTGCGCGGCAATCTGGAAGTCGTGGAGTGGGAGGGCCGCCGGCTCCTCAAGGGTACAGGCGGAGACCGATTTATCATTCAGGTCCCCAACGGCCTGCCTGAGCAGTACACCATCGAGTTCGACATCCACGACCCGACGACTGGGAGGGGGACGTCTATCTATCCGGTTGCTCTCAAGAACGGAGAACCGTATACGGGCACTCACTACGTCAACATCGGGAACAGGCGCGGCTCCGGTGTCTGGAGCGGCAGTGACCCCATTTCGTCCGGCGCAGTTGAGGGGCTTGAAGAAGAGGTCGTTCCGATCCGCGTGTCCGTCAACCGCGGCTACGTGAAGATCTACGCCCGCGAGCATCGCATCGCCAACGTCCCGCAGGTCGACATCCCGGAAGCGGGCACGGGCCTTACGTTCCACCTTTACAGCAGTAACACTCGGCCCATTTATCTCGGTGACATTCGAGTGGCGGGTGGCGGTCGGACGCGCATCTACGAGACGCTCAGCGCTGAGGGCCGCGTCGTGACGCACGGCATTCTGTTCGACACGGGCAGCGCCACCATTCGACCCGAGTCGACGCCGACACTCACGGACATCGGCCGCACGCTCCAGCAGCACGGCGACCTGCGCCTCCGGATTGAGGGGCACACCGACAACACCGGCACCCCCGAGGGCAACCAGCAGCTCAGCGAGAGCCGCGCCGACGCGGTGCGCGCATTCCTCATGCGCGAATACGACGTCGCGCCGAATCGCCTCGAAGCCGCAGGGATGGGCCAGGGCACCCCGGCCGCCCCGAACGACACCGAGGAGGGCCGGCAGACGAACCGCCGCGTGGAGCTGGTGACGCTGTAACCCTGCCCGCACCCGTTGTTGTCTTTCGCGTCCAGGTCGACGTTTTGGTGGGCGGCCATCATCGGCGAGAGGTCGATCCTGAGGGCGCCCTCCGCGGCGGACTGGCCCGCGTGACCGTGCCTGCCGGCCCCCTTGACGGGGAAGGGGAGGTCGTTCTCGTAGGCGACGTCCACGGCGGCCATCACGTCGGCGGTCCTGGCACACTGAGCCACCGCCGCGGGGCGGATGCTGAGGCGCGCGTTCCAGATCTGTCGGGCCGTGTCGTAGCCGTCGTCACCGGGGGCAAGGATCGGACCACGTAGGGCGCCGCGGAGGGCCTCGAGGGCTGTGTTGGCCCAGGGAGCAAATTCGTCAGGCAACATCCGCCACTGGCAGCCGGTTTTGACCACGTAGAGAATCGCGTCAAGAACCTCGCGTCGCAGGTCGTGTCGGCGGCGCCGGGCGGTCGGGAAGTAGGGCTTTACAATTTCCCACTGGGAGTCCGTCAGGTCGGAGCTATAGCGCTTTTGTCGCATGGCTTGGGCTGTTCATTTTCGGAGTGAACTTGGCGGTTCATCCCGAAAATGAGGCGGACTCCCCTTCGTTTACGACGGCTCTGTGAACGAACATCGAAATTAAAACAGGTTCTTAAAGGGGGATCCCTCTTCGCGAAGTCAACGTTTTCCATCCCCCTGTGCGCGCTAACCCCCTACTACCGGCGCCGTGTACGTGAACCTCCTGGGTGCTGACGAGAAGGAGCGCGTTCCGGAGGCCTACGGTCCGAACTACGACTGGCTCGTCCGGGTCAAACGCGAGTACGATCCGGACAACCTATTTCGGATGAATCAGAACACAGAGCCGACTGCTTAACGGGAAGTATACGTGAGGCGACTCTTCTGAAGGATGGCGTCGCTCAAAGAGGAAGTTCCGAGCGATCTATCCGATACAGAACGGTACGGGAGAAAGTGGAAGACGATTAGTGCGCCGTCGGCGCCGGACGGTCGAAGTCGTGCTTCGACATGTCCGCGTCCACCGGTACCGGATAATCGCCGGTGAAGCAGGCGTTGCAGTAGCCGAGGTCGCTGTCGTTAGCGCGCTTTACGGCCTTCATCAGGCCCTCTACGGACAGGTAGGCCAGCGAGTCGACGCCGAGGTAGTCCCGCATGTCTTCAATACTGTCGAACTTGTTGGCCAAAAGTTCATCGGCGTCCGGAAAGTCCATGCCGTAAAAGCACGGGCTGATGACCGGGGGGGAGGAGACACGGAAGTGAACGCTTTTGGCGCCGGATTCACGGAGCATGTCCACGAGGTAGCGCGCCGTGGTGCCCCGCACGATCGAGTCGTCGAGCACTACGACCGTGCGGTCCTTTAGCAAGCCCTGCACGGTGTTGAACTTGCAGCGCACCTTCATCTCGCGACGGTCCTGGCCGGGGGCAATGAAGGTGCGGCCCACGTAGTGATTGCGAATGAGCCCCAGGTCAAACCGACAGCGACGGCCCATGTCCTGGCACTCCTCCGCGAAACCGAGCGTAGAGGTGTTGGCCGAGTCGGGCACCGGCACCACGATGGGCGTCTTCTCGTCGTCTTCGGCCTCCTCGGGGATGGGCGCCTCGTGGGCGAGCTGCACGCCGAGCTGGCGCCGCACCTTGTCCACCATCTCGCCGAAAATTTGCGAGTCGGGCCGCGAGAAGTAGACGTACTCGAAGACGCACTGGCTGACCCCGTACTTCGTGGGGATCTCGTGGCTCTCAAAGTCGCCGTCGTTCACGCACCCCTCGCGGTCGATCACCAGCACCTCGCCCGGCTCGATGTCGCGGATGTACTCCGCGTCGATCATGTCGAAGGCGCACGTCTCGCTGGCCACGCAGTAGGCCGGTCCCTCGTGGCGCTCGGGTGTCTCCAGGCGGCCCAGGGCGAGCGGGCGAAACCCGTTCGGGTCACGGACGGCGACCATGTGCTCGTCCGTCATCAGGAGCAGTGAGTAAGCGCCCTCGATCTGCATGAGGGCGTCGATGATCTGGTCGAGGTGTTCCTGCCGGCGGCTCTGGGCCGCGAGGTGCAGGATGAGTTCACTGTCGCTGGTGGTCTGGAACAGCGTGCCGCGCTCACTGAAGCTCTTGCGTAGCTCCTTAGCGTTTGACAAGTTGCCGTTGTGGGAGAGGGCGAGGTTGCCCTTCCGGTGATGCACCACGAGGGGCTGAATGTTAGCCCGGTTGGCCGAGGACCCGCTCGTGGAGTACCGGTTGTGGCCGATGCTCGCGTCGCCCAGGAGCTGTGTGTTAAAGAGGTCCGGGTCGTCGAACACGTCCAGCACGAGGCCAAAGTCTTTGTGGACCGGCATCACGGGCTGCTCCCGCTGCTCATCGTAGGTGGAGGTGACGATGCCCGCGGCCTCCTGGCCCCGGTGCTGCAGGGCATGCAGGCCGTAGTAGGTATGCCGGGCGGCCTCGGGGTGATTGTAGATGCCGAAAATGCCGCAGTGCTCTTGGACGGCGTCGCTCATGGCAAAATGGACAGCGGCAAAAGGGGACCGCAGGCTGGTGGGACGGGCGTTGAACGGGACCTCCGCGACCAACGCGGATCCAGAGAAAATCGGCCGCATCTACCGAAACTAGGGACGCGATCGGATGATCCCAACCGCCTGGCAGGTTCCCTCTCACCTTCGCAAAATTCTCGCCCAACCATCCAGCGCTTGTTCACGGTATCGAGCAGGCCGGGCCGAGCTTATTCTGATGTTCGATTCAGGTCCCCGGTCTCCCCCCCGGCGCCCGATCGCTTGCGCGCCCTCAGATCGAGGTGCAGGAGTTCGTCCGGTCCGTCAAAGTCATAAGCCGGGAAGGCCCCGGGCCGCGACGCCACGTAGGCACCGAGCCGGTTCGCAAGATCGATGAGCGCGTCGCCGCTCTGCCCTACCAGGAGCCCTGCGAGGAAGGCCGCCAGGAACGCATCGCCCGCGCCGACTGTGTCGGCGATCTCAACCGCGTAGCCGGGGTGGTGCCAGCACTCCCCTTCCGCCCACAATCGCGCGCCCTGCCCGCCCCACGTCACACACACGGCTCGGCATCCGAACGCGTCCGATAGGGCGGCCATCGCGGCTTCCGGGTCTTCCGGCACCCCGAACCACCCTCGCATGCGTCGCAGCTCCGCATCATTGAGCTTCACCACGTCGGCGGCCCGGAGGGATTGCTCAATGACGTCCCGGTCGACGTACGGGGGGCGGAGATTGATGTCGAACACGCACAGGACCTCCGCCTCGCACAGGCGTTGGAGGGTCTGCCGAGAGGTGCGGGCCCGCTGGGCGAGGCTTCCGTACACGAGGGCCTCAGCGTGCTCGGCGTGCTGGGCGAGGGCGTCGGTGAAGATGATGGCATCCCACGCCGCGGGCTCAAGAATGTCGTAGTCCGGCTCGCCGGTGGCGCCGAACTTCACCCGGACAAACCCGGTGGGGAGCGAGTCATCGATTTGCATGAGGCCCGGGTCCAGGCCGCGGAGCCGCATGCGCCGGAGCGCCTCCTCCCCAAGGCGATCGTCGCCTACGCGACTTGCGAAGGCGGCCTCGTGCCCCAAGGCCTGAAGGTGGCACGCTACGTTGAAGGGCGCGCCCCCCAGGAAAAGCCCGTCGGGAAGGGCGTCCCAAAGGATTTCACCGATGCAGAGAATCTCGTTGCTCATGGGATTGGGATGGGCAGTAGAGAAGCAGGGGGCTGCTCACCGGCAAGGTCAAACCAATCGGGAGATGAATCGCCGGTGTCGTTCGAAGAGGAGGGAATGAATCTCTGGAAAACGAGCCCTTCTCGGACATTGCTGCAGAGACGACAGGAGCCCGTTGCAGCCCATTCCCCAAATCTTCGAACGAAAGTGTGTGTAATCGTTTTCATTGAAGGCCTCGATGTTTCGGGACCCCTGCTTCCGAAACTCTTACGGACGGAAGTTCTGACGGAAAGAAGTGAGAGTGCCTTCGCGACGGTGAGGAGAGGCCGAAATGAGGAGAGGCCAAAAGACGAGACGAGGGGAGAGAGACGTATCGTTTTCTACTGGGTTCCGCAGGAACGACGCACAATCAGCTTTGGCTGAAGCGTAACGGTCGTCGCGGAGCGATCGGGACTTTTAAATCGTCGTAGAAGAATCTCGGCCGCCCGGTGTCCCATTTCGTAGCCGGGCTGGTCGACCACGGTAGGCGGCGGATTTAGGGCCATGGCCCAGGGAATGTCGTCGTATCCCACGAGGGCCATCTCGTCGGGGACGTCCACCCCGCGCGTGTTGAGTGCCGCCAGGGCCCCCAGTGTGGTAAGGTTATTGCCGGTAAAGAGCGCCGTTGGGGGGCGGTTGAGGTCGAGCAGCGACTCAGTGTAGAATCGTCCCCGCTCCCGGTGGGGCTGTCCCTCCTTGATCAGCACCGGATCAACCGGAAGATCGTGCTCGCGGAGGGCGGCCCTATAGCCTTCAAGTCGATCAGTGCTCGTCGAGACGTGTCCGATTCCCGATATAAATGCAATCCGTTCGTGTCCCAGTTCGATGAGGTGGGTGACTGCGTCGTAGGCGCCCTGACGATTGGCCGACGTGATGGTGTCGACGCGGAGGTCCTCCATCCGTCGATCCACGCAGACTACAGGGGTCGAGCTCGACGTAAGCTCTCGAACCGCAGGATCGTCGAGGCTGACAGGAGGGACGATGATGCCGTCCACATCCTCGGTTTGAAACGTATCGAGCACCGCCTCCTGCCGCTCGGGATCTTCGTCCGAGTTACTGAGGACGAGCGCGTAGTCGTGCTCCCGGGCTACATCCTCCACTCCTCGGACGATGTCCGCGAAAAAAGGATTTTGAATGTCCGGAATGGCGAGACCGATCAGGCCGGCCTTGCCATTCTCGAGTCGAAGCCGCCGAGCGACCCGACTTGGTTGATATCCAAGCGTATCGGCGGCCTCCTGCACTCGCTCCTGGGTGTTTGGACGGACCTTGTCGGGATTGTTGAACACCCGTGAGACGGTAGAGACGGAGACGTCAGCCTTGCGGGCCACGTCCTTCAGCGTTGCCATGGGGCTGGGGACATTAGTGAAGTTCAAAGAGAGTTGAGAACGAGATCTGAAGGGCACTTGGCAGCGAAGGAGCGCCGCTTCCCCTCAGTCGCAGGGATCTTCGGACAAAAGCGAACTGGCACTGTGGGACAGGGGCGGAGAGGCCCCTCAGCCGTGTACATGGGGCCCAACTCCTCTCGAGGGCCCCGCCTCTCAGGTCTAGAGGAGTTCCGTGCCCCGAGTATCCGCAGGCCAAGATCGCAAATAGGTTCCTCGGTGCTGAGGAATTCCGCGGGAAGGGGAAGCACATGCCAACGATATACGGAGCAACGGTCATCTCAGGCCTTGAGGCTGGAGGAGACAGCATGCTCAATCTGTCTGTTCGCGAAAAGAAATACTGCTGACAGCCGCATCCGTCCACTGGTGTTGCTCTGCAACGGTAGGAGCCAAGACTGTTCACCGGAGTGCACTGTCATCCGGCAGAATCGGTGAAAAATGGGCAATGTGTACTATCAGCCTGCTCGCTACGTGTGCCCCGAATGAGAGAAACACATACCCGCTACATAAAATCGATTTCATTAATTTAGAGAGAAGGGAAAGGGGGCGTGGAGCAAACTAACTCCAATTGGGGCGTTTTGGGACGAAGAAGCCGCGTCAGCGCACTCAGACGAGTCAAATGTAAATAAAATGTTAATCAGAGCCGAGCCGAGTGTGTGTCCTTGACGGCCAAGAGTGAAGCCGTTACCAATTTATTGAAATCGTTACCATCAAAGAAGCCATGCAGCGGGAGGTCCAACGTGCGGAAGCGCTTCCTAAGCTCATACTGCTGAAAACCGACTGCATCACGTCATGCAATTCCGGTCCCATAGAGTCCTTCTCTCAGTGCTCGACGGCAGGCTGTGTCTCCGAGGGGGGATTGCCGTGGCAAGCGTTCTGCTGTGCGTTGCCTTCGGTGGGGGGACAACCTTTGCCCAGGATCAAGGCACCATTACGGGTCGCGTGCTCGACGAATCGGAGCGGCCCCTCCCCGGTGCGTCCGTGCGTCTTGACGAACCAAGACAGGGGGATGCCACCAGCGGCAACGGTCGGTACCAGATTCAGGCCCCGCCGGGGACCTACACAATTCGAGCGACCTTCGTGGGGTATAGCGCTTCCTCGAAAGAGGTGACGCTCCAAGCCGGCGAGACTGTGACGGTAAACTTTTCTCTGTCGCCGGACTTGCTGCAGATGGAGGAAGCCGTGGCGACGGCGTCGTTCACCCCGTTCGCGAAACTCGAATCGAGCGTCGCGATCTCGACGCTGAGCCCTCAGGACATCGACACCGAAAGTCCGCAAAGCACAGCGGACCTTCTGAAAGCGGTGCCGGGCTTCTACGTGGAGAGTTCTGGCGGGGAGGGGGAAAATAACTTATTTGCCCGCGGCCTGCCCGCCGACGGGTCGTACCGGTACGTCTCACTTCAAGAAGACGGGACGCAGATTTACCAGGCTTCGGAGCTCGACTTCGCCAGTGCCGACAACTTCGTTCGCATCGACGCGACCCTCGAGCGGATTGAGGCTGTGCGGGGGGGCAGCGCCTCGACCTTCGCCAGCAATTCCGCCGGGGGCATCGTCAACTTCGTGTCCAAGACCGGCGGACCCGAATGGGGCGGTCAAGTGCGAGTCTCCGGACAGGCCCACGGACAGATTCGCGGCGATGTCAATGTTGGGGGACCGCTGTCCGAATCTTGGAGGGCGAACATCGGGGGATTCTACCGGGAAGGACCGGGCCTCCGCGATCCAGGCTTCACGGGCAACCAGGGCGGACAGGTGAAGGGAAGCCTGACGTGGCAAACCGACGCTGGATATGTGCGCGTCTTCGGCAAGTACCTCAACGACCGAACCATCTTCTATCTGCCGGTGCCCTACCAGAATCCGAGCAATCCCAGCTCTATCGAGGGGTTTGACCTGAGTACGGGGACGCTCACGACCGACGATGCCGCCACGCCCAGCGTGCCAAGCCCGAGCGCACAGGGCCTCAACGACCGGGTGACGCGCGACTTAACCGACGGGATCCACCCGGTCGTGACGACCGGAGGGGCCGAGCTCCTGTTCGATCTTGGCGGGGGCTGGTCGCTCAAGAATACGACGCGGCTGACGGACATTGACCACACGTTCAGTGCCGTCCTGTCGCTGAACAATCCGGTCGACGCGGAGGCCTTCGCAGACTCGATCGTGGCCAATACGGCCGGCGCCACGAACTTCGACTACAGGCGCACCAACGGGGGCGACTTCGATCCCGCCAACGCAAACGGCAACGGGCTGGTCGTGGAGACCGGCTGGTGGTACAACGAGAAGCCGATGCAGCATGTCAAAAATAATCTGCAGATTACGAAGTCCACCGCAAACCACTCAATTACAGGCAACCTGAAGTTTGGCCAGTTCACGACAGAGGACCGCCGGCACTGGCACGACATGCTGACGGAGGTCGATGAGCGCCCCGACCGCCTGGATCTGGTCCTGACGGACGAGGCGGGCAATACGGTGGCCGAGGCTACGAATCGGGGCTTTCGGCGCTACGGATCAAACTATCTGGACCACGACGGCACAGGATGGGTGGCCGCCTTGCACTTGGGGGACCGCTGGGATGTGACGGATGATCTCTACGTCGAGATCGACGGGCGGCTCCAGCGCTCGGTCTTTACCGGAACGGTGAATGGAGGGCAGAGCGTCAACCTCGACGGAGATCCGAGCACGCTGTACGACAACAACTTTCGGAAGGCCGGGGGGAGCTCCACGGAGTACGACTTCACCTTCGATGAGTGGGCGGCCTCGGCTGGACTCAACTACCGCTTCAACGATAATCTCGCCGGTTTTGCTCGGGGTAGCCGCGGCTTTCGGATGCCTAACTTTGACCAATGGATTGCCAGCGGGACGGACGACGAGCCGGGAATTGAGAAAGGAAGTGCCGAGGCCATCTCTCAGTTCGAGCTCGGCGTCAAATTTAGCTCTCCTCGAATGGCCCTGTTCGCCTCGGGCTTCTACACCCAGCTTACGGACATTCTGTTCTCCGACCAGGTGGTCGACCCTCAGACCGGCGAGACCGAGACGATCCTGAACACCGGGAACAGTCGGGCCATCGGCACCGAGCTGGAATTGACGCTTCAGCCGAGCGATCGATTTCAACTCACGGCCCGCTCGACGATCCAAAATCCGGTCTTCACCGACTTGCAGTTTCAGACGGGGCAGGAGACCCTCGACTTTGAAGGAAATCGGGTCAAGCGGATTCCGCTTCTCATGCTAACGATGAAGCCCTCGTACTCGCTGGGAGCCCTGACCCTGTACGGAAAATGGAACTACCTCGGTGACCGGTTTGCCAACAACCGCAATACGTTTACGCTCCCCGAATACAACGTCGTGGACGTGGGGGCGTCCTACGGCTGGCAGGGAGTGACGCTCCGCGCCGACGTCACCAACGTCTTTAACCGGACCGGCCTCACGGAGGGGAATCCCCGGGTCGACGAGACCTTTAGCGAAGAAGACGTTGGCGACATCGACGTGTTTATGGGGCGCCCGATACTGCCCCGGGCCTTTAAGCTCGCCATCACCTACAGCTTCTGACGTCACGGATAGGCTGACGAAGACAGCATGCCTGATTTCTGAATGCGTCGAGTTGGTGGGGCAGCGCGTCCGGCGTTGTCGGGCTCTGTTCCACCGTCTTTCTCATCATCCCCGCATCTGCCGGACCAACCTGAACGAGACCGATGCCTGATTTTGACGTTCAACTGCTCGACATCATCGTTCTTGCGGTCTACCTCGTGCTCGCCCGCCTCATCCCGCTGTGGATGACGAGCGACATGGAAAGCGCCGATGACATGTTTCTCGGCGGACGCAACTTCATTTGGCCGCTGATTGGGTTCTCGCTCTTCGCCACCAACATGTCCGGGGCTTCCTTCATCGGACTAGCCGGCGCAGGCTACAACCAGGGCGTCTCCGTCTACAACTACGAATGGAGCGCGGCGGTCATCCTGATCTTCTTCATTTTCTTTATTCTGCCGTTTTACCTGCGCTCGGGCGTATTCACGATGCCGGAGTTTCTGGAGAAGCGCTTCGACTATCGGTCTCGGCGGGTGTTCTCGGGCATCAACCTCTTCTTCAACATGTTCATCGACGCGGCCGGAGCCCTCTATGCGGGGGCACTGGTCTTCGTCGTCCTCTTCGACATTCCCCTGTGGCTGTCGGTCGCGGGCCTCGCCGTCCTGGCTGCCGTCATTTCCATCTTCGGTGGACTGGAAGCCGTCGTCGTTTCGGACACGGCTCAGGCCATCATGCTCATCATCGGGGGGTCGCTCGTGGCCATCGTGGCCTACGGGCAGCTTCCGTCGTGGCAGGCTGTGATCGACACGGCGGGGGCCGAGGCGCTGAGCATCATTAAACCCCCCGATGATCCCGCGATGCCCTGGCCCGGCATCTTTACCGGCGTGCTTGTGATTGGGACCTACTTCTGGACGACAAACCAGCTGATCGTCCAGCGTACCCTGGGGGCGAAGACGATGAACCACGGGCGCTGGGGCTCCATTTTTGCCGGCTTCCTGAAGCTTCCGATCCTCTTCTTCATGATCCTGCCCGGAACGATGGCGCTGGTCCTGTACCCGGACCTGTCTAATCCCGACATGGTCTTTCCTGTGCTCGTCTTTGACCTGCTCCCTGTCGGACTGAGCGGACTGGTTCTCGCGGCGCTGATCGCCGCCATTACCTCCTCGATCGACTCGATTCTCAACTCGGCCGGGACGCTTGTGACGATGGACTTCATTGAGCCGCTCTACCCGGACATCAGTGATCGGGGCCTCGTCCTCGCCGGGCAGTTCGCGACGGGAGCGGCGCTGCTCGTAGCCATCATTTGGGCCCCGCAGATTGATCGATTCGAGACGCTCTGGGGGTACCTCCAGTCGTGTCTCTCCTACACGACTCCGCCCATCGTGGCGACCTTCGTGGGTGGCATCTTCTGGAGCCGCGCCAATCGCCACGGCGCCTTCGCGACCCTGCTGCTGGGCGTGGGACTGGGCGTGGTCTTCTTCATCTTGAACGAGATCGTAGGGGTCTTTGAAATTCAGTTCCTCTACGCGGCCGGTCTCTCCCTGGTGGGAAGTGTCCTCATCCTCATCCTGGTAAGCCTGGCGACAGAGCCTCCACCGAAGGAGAAGACGGAAGAGCTCACATGGAACGTGAGTTACTGGCACGCCGAGACCGAAGAACTGAAGGAATTGGCCTGGTGGCAGAATTACCGCACCCACTCGGTCTTGCTCGTGTTCTCCACGGCCGTCATCCTCTACTTCTTCTGGTAGAGCAATCTTCGGTCGGGCAAAAGACGGTCCTGAACCACGGAATCTCTCCGAAAATACCAATAACAACCTTCCGAGTTTATGTCTGTCGCTCACAGAAAAATTCTTGTTGCCACCGACGGCTCCGACGAGTCGCACCTCGCCATTCAGAAGGGAGCCCACCTCGCCCAGCTCGAAGATGCCGAGCTCCACCTCGTCCACGTCGGACTGCTGTCCGAATGGGTACATCCCGATACCCTCTCGGCGAAACAGTACGATAAGCTCGAGCAAAAAGCGCAAAATCTCCTCGACGAGGAGGTAGCCTACGCCGAGGACATCGGCGGGACGGTCACGGAGAGTCATTTGCGAATGGGCGAGGCCGACTCCAGAATCATCGATCTCAGCGAGGAGTTAGGCGTCGATTTGATTGTGGTAGGCACCCGCGGCCGCGATTCCTTCAAGCGGCTCGTCCTCGGGAGCGACTCCGAAAACATTCTCCGGTACGCCCCCTGTACCGTGATGGTCGTACGAAATGGATCGTAACCGGCGTTCCCTGTTCATCTGAGCTGTCCTCCCAACGCAACATTCCAAAGACCCATGGCCGACTCCGAAGACACGACTCCCGACACTCCTTCCAACGTCAGTCGACGCGATTTCTTAAAGACCGGCGCCGCCAGTGTCGCTGGGGCGACGCTCCTGGGCGGATCTGCCCCCTACGTCCACGCCAATTCTCAGCCCGTCGAGATCTCGTACGCGTGGGGCCCGGACGACTCGGGCACACTCCAGCCGATCATCGACGACTTCAACCGGGAGCACGAGGGCGACATCCGCGTGTCGTGGCACCTGATGCCCCGTGCGTCGGACGCCTTCTACCGGCAGCTCGTGTCCGACTTCGGAGCGGGTGCGGCAGAATATGAGGTATTCGCGGCCGACTCTCCCTGGACGGCATCGCTGGTGAGAAACGGCTGGGCAGAGAACCTCACGAGTCGGTTCCGTGACGTGTATAACACAGACCAATTCGTGGGTGCTGCCATCCAGTCGGCGGCCCACAAGCTGCGGATCTACGGCGTGCCCTGGTATACCGACGCAGGGGTGTTTTTCTACCGGCGCGACTTGCTCGAGCAAAATGGCTTCTCCGACCCGCCGAGCACGTGGGACGAGCTGACGTCAATGGCCCAGCAGGTCATGCAGAATGCGGAGGATATTGAGCACGGCATGGTGTTTCAGGGCGACGCATACGAGGGGGGCGTCACCAATGCGCTCGAATACATCTGGAATGCCGGAGGCCGAGTCATGAGCCAGCGCGCAAACACCGGGTCCACGATGGGACAGAGCACGCTGGACCCGAACGTAATCAAGGTCAACAGTGAGGCAGCGGCCGCAGGGCTGGACGCCGCCCGTGGGTTTATCGAAGACGGCATCACGCCGAGTGCGGTCAGTAGCTTCCGGGAGGAGGAAGCCTGGGTCGAGTTTTTGAGTGGCCGGTCCGTCTTCATGCGCAACTGGCCGTACGTCTACGGCCTGATCGACGCCGAGGAAACGCGAGAACGCCTGGACACGGAGCCCATCACTGCGGATCAGATTGGGGTGGCGCCGCTCCCCTCTGACTCCGCTGATCGTAGAGGCTATAGTTGCCTCGGCGGGTGGAATCTGATGATCAACAATAATGCAAGCTCACGGAAAAAAGACGCTGCGTGGACCTTCATCAAGTACATGACTGAGGAACAGCAGCAGAAGCGTCGCGCAATTGGCGGAGGATTCCTTCCTACCCGGAGTGCGCTCTATGACGACATGGAGCTGGAAAATCAAGCGCCGGGCATCGGGCTGAGCCGAGAGGCCGTTCGGCGGGCCCGCGTCCGGCCGATCTCCCCGCTCTACCCGCAGATGTCGCCCCGCATCGCAACGGCCTTTACCCGAACGCTCCGGGGCGACCTATCGGCTCGCCAGTCCGTGCGGCGGTTGGAGAGGGAACTCACCAACATCATGCGCGCTGCCCGGTAGAGTCTCCGGTGTAGGAGCTCGCCACCGAGTGCCTGGGAGGGACTTGTTGCATGGGTGATCCCAGGCGGCCGACCTCCGAGCCGTCCGTAACGGCAGGGACGGTCGCCTGGGATCGTGTCAGGAAAGCCTTCCGGCCGGGGAGCAAAAGGCAAGGGCCACCCCGAACGTCTATCGTCTCGTGACTCTGCAGACTGACGCATCTGACTCGAATTGGCCGAACCGATCCCATGACCCAGACTCTCAAATCGCTTTTTCGACGCTCATTCTTGGGGACGATTACGCTCGGGCTGGTGGCGGCCGTCCTTCTCCCGCATCCCGTGGCGGCACAGGTCACGGCGAATATCGAACCGTTTAGCCTGGGAATGCAAGAGACGGGGTGGAACGCGAGCGTGGGGGCGAACTTCACGATGGAGGCCAACGATACCGTCCTGCTGGAAATCGATCTCGATCCACGGCTTGATTACGTCCGGGGGAAGAATTCGGTAACGGTCGTGGGAGGGGCAGGCTTTACCGAGCGAGCGGGCACGACGGTGCGCAATCAGTTTCTCCTGCACACTCGCTATCTCCGGGCCGTTGGCTCGGGAATAAGCACCGAGGTATTTACCCGGGCCCAGCGGAACGAGTTTGCGCTGATCAACAGCCGATTATCGGCCGCGACCGGCCTGCGGTTCGAGGTCACAAACACAGAAGAGACCGCCACTTACATGGGCTTCTCGTTGGGATTTCAGAGCGAACGTTTGGACGTGGGTCCGGATGCGGCACATCCAGACGCCCTCGACGATCCGCGGGGCTTTGGGTATTTGGCCTACAGGCAGGAGATTACCGACAACACGACGCTGCTCAATACGCTCAGGACGGGCCTCCGCCTCGCCGACGATTTCGACGACGTTCGTCTCACGAACTCGGCGACCCTGGAGGTCGAAATTTCCGACAATGTGTCGCTTACCGCGACGTTCGGGGTCAACCTGGATAGCGATCCGCCCGGGGATCAGCCTGACGTAAGTATGTCGCTCACGAATGGCCTGAGCGTCAGTCTGTAGGACGACCCAGGACAAGAAATTGTCTGGAGTCTTCCTCAATTGCTTTCTGCTACGAGAAGGGCAGTCGGGAACCCGTGCTGTCCGGGTCATTCCCCTGGACGTTCGCCAGCGAGTGAACTGCGAAGCGTCCCGGCAAGGTCACGCTGCGGTCCAGGTTCCTGCTCGTGCCCCCCGTTGAGGATCCTCGCTGGGGGAGGGGGCGAGAATCGAGCTTCTCATTTCTGCGAACGCGCCTCTCGGTCGGTCTGTTAACCCGTCCTGAATGAACAGGCGTGGAGCATGCGTGTACGGGGTCTCGGGTGGCGGAAGGGAGGCTCGCTCGTTGTTCGTAGCCGTAGATCGTTGTCGTAGTTGCGTGTCCGTTTCCCAGTCTTTGTCGCCGATCGACATCCCCCCGGCCGCATGGGAGCCTGAGTCCGCCGTCGACCAGTTGCAGGAATATCTAACGGGTCGGTACGATTCCATTTCGGCGACCCATCCCGAACTGACTGATCGCATCGACGCGCACCTCGCCGACGCCTGGGCGGCCTTCTCGTCTGTGTACGGGACCGATGCGGGTGCCGCGGAGTGGTTCGTACGGGCCGTCGACGCAGCCGTCGACGGTCTCCATGATCGCCCAGAGCATCTCCGCCGCCTCGACCATGAGCGGCAGCCCTCGTCCGACTGGTTCCAGGCGCCTGATCAAGTCGGGTTCATGTGTTACGTGGACCGCTTTGCCGGGACGCTCGACGGCGTTCGGGACAAGATTCCGTACCTGAAAGAGCTGGGCGTGACGTACCTGCACCTGATGCCCCTGCTCAAGACCCGAGAGGGGCCCGACGATGGCGGATATGCAGTGCAGGATTACCGCACCGTTCAGCCCCGGCTCGGCACCATGGAGGACTTGGAAGTCCTGGCCCAAGCGCTCCACGAAGAGGGCATTCTCCTCGCTCTCGACTTCGTCATGAATCACACGGCCGCCGAACACGAGTGGGCTCGGGCCGCCTGTGCCGGGGAGGATCGCTACCGGGACTTTTACCTGACGTACGAAGACCGGACGCTTCCCGATCGGTTTGAGGAAACGGTGCAGGCGGCCTTCCCCCGGTTCAAGCCCGGCAACTTTACGTACGTCGAGGCGATGGACCGCTGGGTGTGGTCGAGCTTCCACGACTTTCAGTGGGACCTAGACTACAGCAATCCGGACGTCTTCGTGCAGATGCTCCGGGAAATGCTGGTCCAGGCCAACGTGGGGGGCGATGTTTTGCGGCTTGACGCCGTGCCGTTTCTCTGGAAGGAGGTGGGGACCAACTGTCGCAACCTCCCCGAATGCCACTGGATCTTGCGGGCCTACCGTGCACTCACGCGCATCGCGGCGCCCGGCGTGCTCTTTAAGGCCGAGGCCATTACCGCCCCCGAGGAGATCCTCCGCTATCTGGGGACCGACGAGTACGAGGGCAAGGAGTGCGACATTGCCTACAACGCGACGCTCATGTGCCACCTCTGGCACGCCCTCGCGAGCGAGAACACGCAGCTCCTCCAGACGGCCCTCACGAATCTCCCACAGGCCCCGGATACAGCAACCTGGCTAAACTACGTGCGCAGCCACGACGACATCGGCTGGGGGCTCGACGACGCGGATGTGCGGGCCGTGGGCCAGGACCCGGCGGATACGCGTCGCTACTGTGCCCGCTTCTACGCCGGCAAAATGCCCGACAGCTACGCCGAGGGGTATCACTTCCAGATGGAGGACGACGGGTCGGCCCGCACCTCCGGCACCACGGCGGCCCTCACCGGTCTGCAGAAGGCCCTCGTTGAGGGGGAGGCCCGCGACGTGGACCGGGCCCTCCAACGAACACTTCTCCTGCACAATGTCATCTTTGCGGCCCGGGGCATGCCTCTCCTCTACAGCGGCGACGAGATCGGGCAGCTGAACGACTTTTCGTACCTTACCGACGAGACCAAGGCCGAGGACAACCGCTGGGTGCACCGTCCGCCGATGAACTGGGGACGGGCGCGGCTGCGCCACGAGGAGGGACGTATCGAGAAGCGCCTGTTCGACGAACTCCAACGCTTGGCTCGCACCCGCAAGACGCTTTCTGCGCTGCACGGAGGTGCGCGTGAGCGCATCTTGCGTGGCGGCAATGATCGGGTCTTCCTGCTCGAGCGCGTGCGCGACGATGAGCACCTCCTCGTCGCCTCCAACTTTTCGGGCGCTCCCCAGGCCGTGTCGATCAGCGCGCTGGCCTCCACGTGGCAACGGACGGCGTTCACCGACGTGCTGCACGACCGGTCCGCCGTGTTTTCATCGGGCCGGCTCGTGCTTTCCCCGTACGGATACCTGTGGCTCCAGCCCGACGAGTCGGCAGCGCCGGGCGAGCCGGTGCGCACCCCGATCGAGATTGAGGTGCATACCGAATGGGGGGAGGAGGTCTACCTCTGCGGAAACCTGGAGGCCCTCGGGGCCGGAGACCCGCGCCATGCGTTGGGGCCACTGTCGGCCGACAACTATCCGGTCTGGCAAACCGAGATCGACGTGCCGGCGGACACCTACTTTGAGTTTCAGTGGATCAAGAAGCGGGACGACCGGGTCGTAGAATGGTCGCCCTACGGCTACGCCATGAAAGCGGGACGCCGGGAGGTATGGCGTCTAGAGGAGCCTGCATAGCGGGTCAGGGGCGCGTAGGAACTCTACACGGAACCGATCCTTGTTTTCTCACTGGTCCTTTCCCCTAGAGCATACGAGTCTCATGGCTCTCGACGCATGCCCCGAGTGTGGGGAGGACATCAGTGAAGACGCCGAATCCTGTCCCCACTGTGGACATGAGCTTCCAGACGATGGGGGCGCCGAGCCCAGTCCTAGGCCTGGGTGGCGGGCCGTAGGCTGGGCCCTTCTTTTCGTGCTGGCGATTCCCGCCGCGATCATCTTCCAATTGACCCGAGACCCGGGCGAGGAGCAAGGCGACACGTTTGGTCCCGACTACGCCTGCACGCAGTTCATAAAAAGTCGCATGCCAAAACCGTCGAAGGTCGACGTAGAGATAGAGAGCAGTGGGGAGAGGGACACGTCCCGGTACGAGGTGGAGGGTCGCGTCGGCACTGCGGACACGGCGGGGGTGCCCTTCACCTGCGTGACGACCCGGCGGGAGGACGGGGCGTGGAAACTCGTGGAACTCGACATCGACTCGACATCGATTCGGTGACGCCCGCGCCCCGCCTGGTCTCTGGAGCCTCGATCCACACCACCAACTGAGACCTCTCCCGGTTCGCCGGAAGCTCATTCTGTTGTGAACTGGGGCCACCACTGGTCACCGGCGATGAAGGGGGCGAGGAGGATGAGAATCCCTAGCGCCCATACGACGGGTTCGCCCAGATAGTATGTGAGAGACGACCCGATGAAGCCTCCGACCACGAAGATCGCCCATTCTCGCCTCCGACGGTCGCCGGGCTGGTCGTCCGTGTTCTGTTCAGCCGCTACGTCGTTTTCGTCTGCCATGGGAAGAGGAAGCATTCGGAAAAGCGGCGCAATCCGGGATGTACTGGTACTGATGCCCCACCCCGCAGATTCGACACGCTATTCGGTGGCGAGATTGTATTTTTGGAGCACGTCCTGCCAATCGGCCCGGTTAATGCGGCGGATTAGAAGGGGATCGAGCTGGCGCCGGAGGGAACTCCCGCGGGGCATGAGAAAGCTCCGATACTGTTTGTTGAAGGTGACCGGAAGAAGCTGCACGCTGCCGCTGACCCGATCGGTGTTGATGAGGTAGCGCATGACAGGGCGGTCGTACACGACCACGTCAACCCTGTTTTGGGCCAGGGCGTTGAGGGCACTGGTCGGGTCCTTGTACTCGTGTGCCGAGGGAATGTCGTGGGACACGAGGAAGTCCCGGCTGCTCGTGCCGCTGACGGTCCCGATGCGCTCGACGGTCGTAAGATCTTCGAGGGTTTCGATCTTGGCCGCCAAAGTGTTGACGGTCAGGGTCGAAGCGATGGTGGCCGTAAAGCTCGAAACGATGATCACGGCCGTGAACATCCAGATAACGGCAATTGTGCGCCCGGCCTGCGTCTTCGGCGCCTTGTCCCCGTACCCAACGGTAGTCATGGTCACGGCGGCCCACCAGAGCCCGTCGAGCAGTCCGTACATCCCGGGCCGAAACTGATACCGATTTTCCTTGCGCTCCACGGCCCACAGGATCGTCCCGAAAAAGAGGAGGACGCCAAACAAGAGAAGAACGATCTTGAGAAAGGCGACCGAAAAGAAGTTCTGCAGGAAGGCCTGAAACTGGCTGCGGGTCACGGACGTTGTGGCAACTCCCACGGTGGAAATAAAAAACGGCTGGGAGACGTCGAACATGTTCAGCCGAACGCCGCTGACGTGCAGGGGATTGATTGCAACGTCGATCTCGCCAAAGTCCAGTGCCCGAATCATGCCGGTCGCGTCGGTATAGCGCACATACTCGTACTCGACGTCCATCTCTCGGGCTACGTCCTCCCAGAGATCGACACAGAGCCCGGTCAGTTCGCCCCGCTCGTTCTGAATGACGAACGGAGGAAACGGGTGTACGCCCACCCGCACCTGCGATGGCTCCATGTTCTTCGGGCCGTCCCGGTTCTGAGCCATGCAGAGACTCGTACTCAGTGCGAGGAGGACCAGCACAATGGCGAGTCCACGTCGGATCATGACGCGTTGAGAGAAGAGTCCTCGAACATGGGTTTAAGGGGCTCGCGGACGGCGGTGGCCAGGTAGTCCACGAGGAGCTGTGCCATCATCCGGTCATTTTCGTCGAAGGCGTGGCGGGTATTCCCGTGCACGACGAGGACGAGATGTTGGAGCCCTGGTAGATCAAAGGGACGGCACAAGAGGGAGGGGGCCCGGACGGCGTCCGCCGAGTGGACGTATCGGGTATGCTCACGCTGGAAGTCGTCTATGTGGACCGGTTCGTTGTGAAACAGGGACCAGACAGGGACTTTCGTTCGATCGTCGAAGTCTTCGCGTCGGTGGACGTATTCGCCCTGGGATTGGTGGTAGCCGTCGTAGTACATTTCGTCCTCGTGGTGGTAGCCGAACTCAATGGCATTGATACTTTCAACCGTCTCGACGAGGTCCGCCAGGGTCTCCATCACCTGTTCCCAGGAGGCACGGCGGGGAAGGCGCTGAACGAGGTCGTGCAGCGCCTCGAGGTGGGCTTCGGTGGCCACTAATTCCTCTTTCTGTTCCGCAATCGCCTCCTGCTGTCTCTCAAGAGCGTGTTCCTGTTCCTCAAGGATTGTCTCGCGTTCATCCAGGGTCGTCTCAAGCTCTTCGATGCGCTCGCGTCTGCGGTCGACGTAGCGCTGGAGTCCGTACGCCAGGACCCCCGCCCCGACCAGTCCGAGCAGCCCATACACCCACCACGTCCGGTACCAAGCCGGCCGCACGTGCACCGGGATGTCGAGGGGGGCGCTCCAATAGTACCCGCTGCCTTTTTTCGCGCGAATCTCTAGATGGTATTCGCCGCGCGGAAGGCGACGGAGCATGAGCGTATTGTTTGAACTCGGCTCACTCCAGGTCGTATCGAGGGCCCCGGTAATGCGGTGCTCGTAGGTTACGGCGTCGGCCGGGAACGTGAGCGTGGTGAAGCGGAGCGTGACCGGGTCCTGTGCCTGAATGGAGAGCCGATTCCGCAGTTCTGTCGACCTGTCGGCGATCTGCGCGGACAGCAGTTGCGGGGCCGGCGTCGATTTCGGGGTTGGGTGGGGCTTTCGAGAATGCACGGTTCCCTCAGCCGTCCCAATCCAGAGGTGTCCCTCGCGGTCCTTCCGGAGCGTGCGGTACACCGTAACCTTCGTCGGGAGGCCCGCGTCTTCGCTGAACTGCACCACGGTGCCGTCCCGGTAGTGGAGGAGGCCCTGCGTGTCCGTCGCTAGCCAGACGCTGCCGTCCGGCATGGCCTCTACCGAGCGGATTTCCGTCGTCGTGAACCGGTCGAGAGACACCCGCGATACCTGCTCGAGGTCGTAGCGTAGCAGGCCGTCGGTCGTGGCCAGCCAGACGATGCCCTGCTCGTCAACCGCTAGGTCGTGAACCTCGAAGTCCGGGCCGGGCGTGAAGGAGAGCGGCAGGCTCAGGTTGATGAACCGGTCCCGGTCGGGCTGATAGCGGAACAGGTACGTGTCGGGGCCGATGCCCGCAGCGTAGAGCGTGCCATACGGGCCTTCATCCAGGACGAGGATTCGATTCTCCACGCCTCGGTCGGCGCCGTAGAACGTCATGGTGCCGTCCGGGGCAATCTTGCTGACCCCTTTAAGGGGCTGATCTTCCGGGGCTTGGCAAAACCAGAGGTTTCCGCGTCGATCGCCGAGCAGGTAAAAAATGCTGCTCCCGCGGTCGGAGTAGTCAAACGTCCGTGCCGTGCGGTCATTTTCGCTCGCGAGAATCTGGCCGTTTGCCGTTCCCATCCACAGCGTGTCCCCGACGGAGGCGAGGCTCGTGATGAGATGGTCCTCGGAGGCGGGAAGAAGCTGTACGGGGAAAGCCTGCCGCTGGTCGGGGCCCACTTCGTACACGTCCCCGAACGACACGAGAACGCGCTCCCCGTCCGGATACACGGAAAGCGTATTGTTCGGCGTGAGGCCGGGGATCCCCGTAAAAAATCGGGACCGTAGAAGGCCCAGGCCCTGCGTACTCCCCACCCAGAGTGGTCCGTCCGGGGGGGCGTAGACATGGGTAATGGTTTGGAAGGGAAGTTGCTCGACCCGATGGGGGTCGTTGGCGCCGAAGATCTCTTGCAAGACGAGATCGTCGCCCCGGCGCGCACCGCGAAACAAGCCGTTTTCTTTCGTTCCGAGCAAGAGCCCCTTCGAATCGGTCGCGAGGTGCGTGATGGTTCGCCCATCGGTCGAGAGAACCTGCACGCTTTCGAGCTGTCCGGTCTCCGATACGCGCGCTTCTGCGAGGCGCGTTCCCGCAATCCGCAGCGTATCCCCCCGGATCTGGAGGTCGTGAATGCGATCGAGCTCCTCCGGGAGGCGAACGCGCCGGAAGCGGTCGGCCTGAGACCGATACTGATAAAGCTGCCCCGTGCTGGCCCCCATCCACAGTCGGCCCTGCTCGTCGTTGGCGAAGAAAAAGCCGGAATCGGAGGTCCCCGTTGCATGACTTTCGCCGAATGAGAACCTCCGGAGCTCTCCCGCCCGCATCCGCGTCACCGATCCATTCGGCTGGCTGATCCATAGAGCGCCCTGGCCATCGTGGTGGAGCCCGTTGGGATAGACGACAGTGCTGTCTGTCGGCTGCGGGTGGGCGCGGAGGATGCGACGAATGGAAGCGGTGTCGATCTTCGGCTCGACCGCGAACACGCCCGCATCGTTGGCCAGCAGGATTTCCCCGTTGGGCCTGGAGGCAAACGCCTTCACGTACCGACTCTCAACTTGCGCTTGGTACGTAGTGAACGTGCGCCCGTCGAAGCGGGCCAGTCCCTTGTCGGTCCCCACCCAGAGGAAGCCGATGCTGTCGCGAGTGACCGTCCGCACCTCGTCGGCGGGCAGTCCCTCGGCGGTCCGGTATTGGTTATAGAAAAACGTCTGCGCCCGTCCCGTGAGGGGGACCAGCACTACGATCAGAAGGGACAGGCAAATTCTTCGCATTATCAGTGACGCGACCTCAGCGGGACAGAGAGGGGACAGTGCTTGGGCCCGTTGACGCCAACTTTCAATCCGCGCAGGCAGTGTCCGCGCTTCGTGCGAGCAATTGTGGGCGTTCCGTGGAAGGTAGAACTCGAATACAAAACAGCCCACGATGTCTGTGGGGATACCCGGGTTGAACAACAAACAAGGACGCTCCCCGAAAAAGCGGGCTTCGGTTTTTTTGGTAACGATTTCATAAATTGAAGCCCACATCTTGTGCTTTGTATATATAATATTCACTCGTTCGTTTCAAGGGCCCTGTAAACCGCGAAAGGAGGGGGAGATGAACTTGCGCGCAGTGCAGGTCGTGAAATCGTTTTCGTCCCCATCCGGCCACAGCAGGGTTCGTTTAGGGGAGCACGTAGGAACGGGTTGAGACTGTTTTCTCATAACACGGGCCCCCGTAACTGACGGACCCTCAGGTTGAATCGCGACAGGGTTGGTCCCCGTTCTTCTCTTCACAGGCTCATTGGAACTGGGCAGTTCTGGGGTGAAAGCATGGACGAGCAGAGGAACTGGTTGATCTGGGTAGGTGGAGGGCTCCTCGTGGGGGCGGCGGCCATGTTCCTCGACCATGTTGCCTTCGACGGACGAGGAGCCGAGGCGGTCGGGGCGAGTATACGGTGGATCGTCGCTCCGCTGGTGGGGGAGGGCCCGGTGACGGACTGGCACGTCGGCCTCGTCTATTTCCTCGTCCTCGTCGTGGTCGTGGTGGTGTACATCGTCGCCGGGAGGACGCGGAGGGAGGACCTCTTTAGTGATGGGGCGAGCGAGGATCGGAGTAAAAAGAAAAACTATAGATCTGACCGGGTGGCGAATCTCCATTGGACGTGGAGTTGGGGACTCTACGGGAATGTCATTAACCTAACCCCTGATTGTCCTGAGTGCGGGACTCTGATCGAGATCAAAAGGAAGGGGGAAGGGCACTGCGCAGCCAGTTGCCAGGCGTGTGGCTACGAAGAACGGTGGACGCAGAGCAGGCACGAGTTAGTCGAAGGGGTCCGAGCCGAAATCAACCTGCGATTCGAGAACGGAAAGTGGAAGACCGACCGGTCCGGCAGAGAGGTGGAAGGCTCGAGGTAGTCGCGTTTCTCCCGGCACTTGCCCGTCATTCCCCCAGTCGTACAGATCATAGCGACGGGACTGGATTGCTGGAACCGCCCACTACAGCAAAATGACGCCCACCGCCAGCCCGATGCCCACCGCGTCAGCGACCAGGTCTTTGCCGCTCGCCGTCTCGATGGGGCGCGACGCGTCGTACAGCTCTTTCGCCACGCCCACCGCGGCGCCGGAAGCCACGGAGGCGAGAAGAGCGTCGCCCTCCGACCAGTCAGCTTTGTTGACGAGCACGTACTGGGTGGACAGCGTCCAGAGCCCACTAAATACCACGTGCTTCGCCTTGTCGCGGGCGAGCCACCGATCCTGCGGCAGCCGCGCCGCCCGCAGGGACGGATGCGACGGGTGGCAGGGGGGGAACTGCAAGGTGAGGCGGAGTCCCGAAAGGGTCGGCGGAAGGGACCCCCTTTCCATCTCCAAACACCCCGTGGGCGGGGGAGGGGCGCCTTGACTCTCGGTCGGCCCCACGAACGCCAATGCGACGAGAGCGAGCACACCCCACTGCACGGGACCAGAGGAGACGGACCGGGGCATGGAGATGAGTCGGGATTACAGAATGCCGAAGACGTAGCCCATCACGATGCCAAAGACGACCACCGGGATTACGTACCGCATCATGAACGTCCATACGTTGACGAGACCCTGGGTCATGACACTGCTGCCCGCCACCAACTCCTCGGCGGCGTAGTCGGCCCCCCACACCCAACTGATAAAGATGCTCAGGAAGAAGGCCCCGACGGCCAGTCCCGCACTCCCAATGAGATAATCGAGGATGCCCAGAAAGTTGTTTTGGCCGAAGAGGCCGCTTTCCCCGAAGAGATAGCTCATGTCGCTGAAGGCCCCAGACGCGCCCTGCGAGAGGGCCGACGGAATGGCCATGAGGAACACGACGGCCCCGATGATCCAGACCGACTTTTGCCGAGACCATTGCTGCTCGTCGACGAAGTACGAGACGACGACCTCCAAGAGCGAGATGCTCGACGTAAGTGCGGCAATCGAGAGCAGGAGGAAGAACAGGACGCTCACGAGGCCGCCGAGGGGCATTTGGGCAAAGACCTTCGGCAGCACCACGAACACGAGAGCCGGGCCGGTCTCGGGGTCGGCGCCCATCGCGAAGATGGCTGGGAAGATCATGAGGCCCGCCATCAGGGCAATGAGCGTATTAAAGATGACAACGTAGCCCCCGGAGATGGCAATGTCTTCTCGCTTGGGCAGGTAAGAGCCATACGTGATCATCGCGCCCATGCCGAGGCTTAGCGTGAAAAATGCCTGGCCGAGAGCCGCGATGACCAGGTCGAAGGTGATCGCCGAGAAGTCGGGCACGAGATAGAACGCGAGTCCTTCCATGGCCCCCTCCAGCGTCACGGCCCGGAAAATGATGAGCAGAATGAGCACGAAGAGAATGGGCAGAAGAATTTTGGCCCATCGCTCAATGCCCTCTTCGATGCCGCCGACGACCACGAGGAACGTGAGGAGCAGAAAGATCCCGAGCAGGGCAATCACCATGCCCGGAGAGGCCGCAAATTCCTGGAAGCCCATCGATGGGGCGATGATGTCCTTCACGGCGTACCCGACGGCCCAGCCGGCCACCACGCTGTAGTAGCTCAGGATCACGAATCCAGCCAGCACGCAGAAGCCGCCCACCAAAATCCAGGCCGATCCGCCCCCTGTAATGGACTTGATGGCCCCCACGGGATTCCGCTGGCTGTTGCGGCCCAGCGAGAGTTCAGCGTAGAGGTACGGCATCCCAATGAGGACGACGCAGAGGAGGTAAATGAGCACGAACGCCCCCCCACCCCCTTCTCCGGCGAGATAGGGGAAGCGCCAGATGTTGCCGAGCCCGATGGCGGAGCCGGCGGCGGCCAGGACAAACCCGATGCGAGAACCCCATTGCTCACGATCCGGGGATGTCGAGGGGGTTTCCATGTCGATACAGTCAGTTCTTCGGGGGAAGTGGCAAGGGCACAGGCAGGTCGCGCGTCCTACTGGTCGGACGTACTGCTACTGGTCGGACGTGTGAAGGTCCTCCGGTCGCTCCACGGAGTATCGCGAAGATAATGGGCGCCCCTGGTGAACGCAACGCTGCGTGAAGAAATGAGAGACCCGTTGGACAAAAAATTATTCAAGACGAAGGGCAGGAGGCCCGCAGCGACCCGCCGCGCGGAGCAAGATGGGTCCGCGGCTACAAAACTCCAGGCGTCAGGCCATCCACTGGTCGGTGTCGGGGTATGTCCCCCGGTCATGGTACGACTGCAGCCGGGGCACCACGTGGGCGAGGTAGTACCGCTCGTCGGGCCCGTCGGCGGTTTCCGAGAGGGAGGCCAATTCAATGTCCCCGGACAACGTGTAGACCCGCACGCGCCCCACGGCCTCGTCGGGCGGGCCGAAGGCGTAGAGCAGATAGTCCCGCGCCTCCTCCACCTTCTCCACAGAAATCGGCAGGCCCATGCTGTGCGAGCGGTCGATGCAGAGAGGTCGAGTCAAACCGAAGGCGGACCGCGGACAACGGACCGCCGAAGAACGGCGATTGAGATGATGATTCGCATTCTGAACCAAACCGGCCGTCCACCGTCGGCCGTCCGCCGTCATTTGGACAGGACCGCGCAGCCCGCCTTCTCCCTCCCCCCTCCATTCGTCCACACGTCCATTCCTCCATTCCCAGCTAGATGCCCGACGCGATGAGCAGCTCGATGTCACGGTGGCTCATGCCAAACATCGTCGCCAGGCTCTTCTTGGTAAGATGTTGGCGGTAGACGTACGTGCCGTTGCGCAGCCCCTCGTCCTGCCAGAGCGCCTCGTTGATGGAGCCCGCCTCCCCAATGCGGAGGAGGTAGGGGACGAGCACGTGGCTGAGGGCGTACGAGGCGGTCCGGGCCGCATTGGACGGCATGTTGGGCACGCAGTAATGGATGACGTCGTGCCGGCGGTACACAGGATCGGAGTGGGTAGTGGGACGACTCGTCTCGATGCACCCGCCCTGATCCATCACCGCGTCCACAATGACGCCGCCCGGGGACATAGACTGCACCATGTCCTCTGTGACGAGCAGAGGGGAACGCTCGCCTCCCGCCATCATGGCCCCAATCACCACGTCGGCCGAGCGGACGGCCCGGCGGAGGTAGTGCTCGCTGGCCACGGCCGTGGTGATGCTGCGGTCGAGGGTGTGCTCCAGGTCGCGTAGGGCGCCGAGTTCGGTATCGAGCACGATGACGTGGGCACCGTAGCCGAGGGCGGTGCGGGCCGCCCACTCGCCGATGACGTCGGCCCCCAGGATGACCACCGTGGCGGGCGGGACGCCCGAGATCCCGCCGAGCATGACGCCCTTTCCGCCTTCGGTGCTCTCAAGGTATCGGCCGGAAATCTGGATGGCCATCGAGCCGGTAATCTCGTGCATCATGCGCACGAGGGGAAAGGTGCCGTCTGGGTCTCGGATAAACTCGAAGCCGATGCCCGTAACTTTTAATCGCATCAGGTGGTGCAGAAACTCGGGCGTCGTCCCCCCAAGGTTGAGGGCGGAGAGGAGGATCTGGCCTTCCTGGAGGAGCTCCATCTCCTCCTCTACCGGCGGTCCCACCTTCACGATCAGGTCGCTGCGCTCGTAGAGGTCGTCGGGATCCTTGACAAGCTCGACCCCGGCGTCCGCGTACTCGCTGTCCTGGAAATGGGCCTCGTGCCCGGCGCCCTCCTCCACGTAAACCTCGTGGCCGTTGGCGACGAGGGCGCCCGTGCCACTCGGGGCGAGGGCCACGCGCTGCTCCTCGTTCCCGACCTCCCGGGGCACGCCAATGCGGAGGGACTCATGTTCGTCGTCCTCCGTGACCGGCTTCTCCTTCGTCATGAG
>CAZMDV010000001.1:0-38246 GCA_964564875.1 uncultured Salinivenus sp. | reverse complement strand
TCCCTCTCCGAGGAAGCTTCTCGGGGGCTTCGAGAGGCATCCCCGACCCCTTCACTCTTGTTGATTCCTGTGAACTGATGGGTGCCGACTCCTCCCCCCCGGACGTTGCGGACGTGTCGCGCGTGACGACGAAAACCGTTCAGGAAATGAAAGACGCCGGGGTCCCCATCGCCGCCCTGACCGCGTACGACTACACCTCGGCTCGGCTTTTCGACCGGGCTGGCGTGGACATCTTGCTGGTCGGCGACTCGGCCGCGAACGTGATCGCGGGCAACGAGACGACCCTCCCGGTGACCCTCGATCAGATGATCTACCACGCGCAGTGCGTGGTGCGGGGCATCGATCGGGCGCTGGTGGTCGTCGATCTCCCGTTCGGTTCCTTTCAGGGCGACTCGAAGGAAGCGCTCAACTCGGCCATTCGGGTCATGAAGGAGGCAGGGGCCCACGCGGTGAAGCTGGAGGGGGGCGCCCCAGTGACGGAGAGCGTGGACCGAATGGTAACGGCGGGGATTCCTGTGATGGGCCATCTAGGCCTCACGCCACAGAGCATTTATGAGTACGGCACCTATCAGGTGCGGGCCCGCGATCAGGAAGAGGCCGATCAACTGCGTGCGGATGCGAAGCGGCTGGAGGAGGCTGGATGCTTTGCTCTCGTGCTCGAAAAAATCCCGGCTGATCTGGCCGAGGAGGTCACGGAGGCCCTCTCGATTCCCACGATTGGAATTGGGGCGGGTGACAGCACGGACGGACAGGTCCTCGTGTCCCACGACGCCCTGGGTTTGTCGACCGACTTCAATCCCCGCTTCGTTCGCCGGTACGCCCGGCTCGACGAGACGATCACCGAGGCGATCGACGAGTACGTGTCGGACGTGCGAGACCGTTCATTCCCCACGGAAGAGGAGAGTTACTGAACCGTTCCTCTCAATCAGCTTCTGACGGAGGCGTCTCCAACGCCGCTCCGACGTTCCATCTCTCAAGATCAATCGGGCTCCACGAGTGACCCATGCCGGACCACAACCCCCGTATCCTTCTCTGCAACGACGACGGCATCCACGCCCCCGGTATTCAATCCCTGGCGGCGGCGCTCGATGGGCTGGGCGAGCTTTTCGTAGTGGCTCCCACTACCGAGCAGAGCGCTGTAGGTCACGCAGTCACCGTGCGGGACCCCGTGCGGGCTCACACGATTGAGTTCGAGGTCCCGTCGGGGCCCATTCCCGCTTGGGGTGTTACCGGCACCCCGGCCGACAGCATTAAACTCGCCTGCCACGAACTGCTCGACGCGCCCCCGGACCTGGTCGTCAGCGGCATCAATCAGGGGCCGAACACGGCCGTGAACGTGCTGTACTCGGGCACCGTCAGCGCTGCCACCGAGGCCTCCATTCTTGGCCTCGACGCCGTTGCGATCTCGCTGTGCGACTGGTCCGAGCCGCAGTTCGAAGCGGCGGGCCGCTGGGCCCGGCGTGTCGTGGAGTGGACACTCGATCGGGGCCTGCCCCGTGGCGTGCTGCTGAACGTGAACGTGCCCGCCCTGTCGGACGAAGAGATTAAGGGGATTGCCCTCACCCGCCAGGCCCGCTCGCGGTGGGAAGAAGGCTTCGACAAGCGCACCGACCCCGACGATCGTCCCTACTACTGGCTGGCCGGGACCTTCGTGAACCTCGACGACGGGCGCGAGACGGACCTGTCGGCCATTGACCGGGGCTACGTGTCGGTGACCCCGGTTCAGCACGACATGACGGCCTACGATGCGCTCGACTCGCTCCAGGACTGGAACTGGGACGAGGCCGTGAAAAAAGAGTCCGAATGAGGTTTCTTCCGCAGTCGAAGCGCGGCGTTTCTCTTCGGCTCGATGACCCCTCTCACGGTTCGAGTGTGGGCGTATGGGCGTCTGTCTCCCATACCCCACACGCTTAGACGCACGAACGCCCCATCCTCAGAACCTTTTCCACGCCCCGGTAGGTCCTGTACTGTTCACACGAACTTAAACAGCCGTCCTCTCAGACCGAATGGCCACGCATCAGGACCGCATTGAGCTCTCGACCGACGGGCACCGGGATATGCACAACCTCACCGATGGGGTGACGGCCATCGTTCACGAGTCCGGCATCGACGCGGGACTTGTCCACGTCCACAACGTGGGCAGCACCGGTGCGGTGGGGACCATTGAGTTTGAACCGGGGCTCCAGCAAGACCTGCCGGAGATCTTCGACGAGCTTTTCCCGCCGGGACGCGAGTACGCCCATGAGCAGCGCTGGCACGACGGCAACGGCCACTCGCACCTCCAGGCCACCACGCTGAGTCCGTCGATCACCGTGCCGGTGGGCGACGGCGACCCCATCCTCGGCACGTGGCAGCAGATTTTCCACCTCGAATGCGATGTGAAGCCGCGCGAGCGAACCGTCATCGTGACGGTTCGGGGAGACTGAGGCGAGAGGCTCAATCAGTTGGTTGCTGGGTGGTCGCCATTTGTGGGAGCGAGGAGATCGGTGCCCTCGAAGGCCTTGGCCCCGTCGAGGAAGAGCTGGCGGTGGGGGAAGGGAATCTCGATGTCGGCCTCGCGGAGCGTCTCGCGCACCTTTTCGGTGTATTCCCAGCGCATGGACACCTCCTGGCTCGGATCCCGGATGTAAAACCGGAGCGACATGTTCACGCTCGAATCGTCCATCTCTGTGACCACCGCTGCCGGTGACGGCTCCGAAAGGATCCGGTCGTCGTCCTCGACGATGGGGAGAAGAACCTCTCGGGCCTCGTCGGGACGCTCTTTGTAGGCGATCCCGAATGGAATGTCGAGTCGCAGCACGTTCCGTTTCGTGTGGTTCGTTACGCGCTGCGTGATCATCTCTGTGTTCGGAAGGACCATGATCCGATTCCGAACCGTGCGGAGACGGGTCGACCGGAGTGTGATCTCATCCACCTGCCCGTACTGGTCGTCGATCTCGATGTAATCGCCCACCAGAAAGGGCTTGTCGACGAGGACCGTGACGCCCGCGATGAAATTCTCGAGGGAATCCCGCGCGGCAAATCCGGCCACGATGCCCGCAATGCCGAGGCCTCCGACGAGCACCGCGACGTTGACGCCGAGTTGGTCGAGAACGACGGTCCCGATGAAGAAGAATGCCACCACCCGGAAGGTCTTGAGCAGCAGGCTTTGGAGGCCCGGCTCGATGCTGTCGCTTTGGTCGAGGGCCTGCTCGAGGGTCAAATAGAGCACCCGGTAAATGGCGTACAGCAGTAGAAACGCGGCCAGGGCCTGCAGCCCGCGTTCGGTGAAGAGGCCCAGGAGGTAGAGCCCTCCCGACGTGAGATGATCGTACAATCCCTCCCAGTTTCCGTCCAGAAAGAGACGGAGTCCTTCACTGAACGCGTTGCTGAAGCGGTCGACGCCCTCGCCGATGGGGGCGGTCTCGGTGGTGTCTTGGGCAGTGGTGAATCGGCGGGCGGCGGACTGAGGAGACACCATAAAACCGGGGAGAACGGGATTCGAGAGGAAGAAGCTGCGTTAGGTCGACGCGGCACGCAGTCGCGCCGCCTTGAGGGTGTTTTTCAGAAGCATCGCCCGCGTCATGAGTCCGACGCCGCCTGGCACCGGGGTGATTCGGGCGGCCCTGGGCCGAACGTCGTCGAAATCAACGTCCCCGACCAGGCGATAGCCGCGCTCGGCGGACTCGTCTTGTACGCGGTTGATGCCCACGTCGATCACGACGGCGCCCTCTTGCACCATCTCGCCGTCGATGAAGGCGGCCTGCCCGGCGGCGGCCACGAGCAGATCGGCCCGGCGGGTATGGGCGGCCAGGTCCCGGGTGCGACTGTGGCACACAGTGACGGTGGCGTTGGCGGTGCGGCGCAGGAGCAGATTGGCCAGGGGCTTGCCCACGATGTTGGAGCGGCCCACGATGACCGCGTCCATCCCCTCCGGGTCAATGTCGCACCGGGACAGCATCTGCATGATGCCGTAAGGGGTGGCGGGAATGTAGCGGGGACTGCCCCGCATCAGACGGCCCAGGTTCTCGGGGTGGAAGCCGTCGACGTCCTTCGACGGATCGACGGCATCAATGATTGTTTGTTCGTCAATGGGGTCGGGGAGCGGGAGTTGCACGAGAATGCCGTCTACGGACGGGTCCGCGTTCAAATCGTAGACGAGTTCCAAGAGGTCCTCCTGGGTCGTGTCGGCGTCGAGGTGGTGCGTCTCGGTCTCAATCCCCACCTCCGCTGCGTCCTTCTCTTTGCCCCGCACATACGCCTCGGAAGCCGGGTTTTCCCCGACCAAGACCGCGGACAGAAACGGAGGACGGCCGCCCGCGTCGGTCCAGTCTTGAATGTCGGAGTGCACTTCGTCGCGGACGGCCTGCGCCAGTTCGCGTCCGTCGATGATGTCAGCGTCGGAAACGTCGGTCATAGGAAAATAAAGGAGAGCGTTGAGCGTGGAATCGAGGAGAGGAGATTGGACCGAATCAGTCACAACCTACAAAAGGACCAGATTCACGCAAACGAACTCGAACGAAGAATTTGGGACGATTCGAGGTCGGGAGCGGGGGGGGGGAACACAACGGAAATCAGTATGGTTGCAGGCTGAGGTTAATGACCACACAGACTGTAGCCTCCGCTCCTCACAGATCCTCTTGAATCCGCGTACCGAATCCGTCATGGGCACGCGCGACTATCGAGTCGGCATTCTGGGCGCCACCGGTGCCGTCGGGCAGACCTTCATTCGGCTGCTGGACAATCATCCCTGGTTTACGGTTACCGACGTGGCGGCGTCTGAACGATCGGCGGGTCAGAGCTATCGAGAGGCGACGAACTGGCTCAGCGGCGCTCCCATTCCGGAGTCCATCGCATCCTTGGAGGTGCAAGAGACCACCCCGTCCGCTTTGGACTGCGAGTTTGTCTTCTCTGCCCTCAGTTCCTCGGTTGCGGGCGAGATTGAGCAGACCTTCGCCGCGGCGGGCGTGCCCGTGGTGTCGAACGCCAAAAACTACCGGTTGCACGACCCCGTGCCGCTTCTCATTCCCGAAGTCAATCCCGAGCACCTGGCCCTGATCGACGCGCAGTCGTGGGATGGAGAGGGGTTTATCGTCACCAATCCCAACTGCTCCACCACGGGCCTCATCTGTGGCCTTCATCCCCTGATGGAGGCCTTCGAGGTGGACGCCGTGCAGGTGACGATGCTGCAAGCCCTCTCCGGCGCGGGCTATCCGGGCGTCCCGTCGCTCGACGCGGTAGGCAATGTTATCCCCTACATCGGCGGGGAGGAGGAGAAGCTGGCGACCGAGCCGCGCAAGATCCTCGGGACGCTCGACGGCGACCGGGTCGCCCCGGCGGACCTTACCCTTAGTGCGCAGTGCACGCGCGTGCCGGTCCGCAATGGACACCTGGCCTGCGCGTCGGTCCGCTTTCACGACGACGTGGATGCCAACGCGGTGAAGGAAACTCTCCGCACCTTCGAGGCCCCAGCCGCCACCGAGTCGCTCCCCAGCCGCCCCGACCCGTTCGTGCAGGTGCTTGACGCGCCAGACGCCCCTCAGCCGCAGCGCCACGTGAAGGCCGGCGGCGGCATGACCGTCTCCGTGGGCCGCCTGCAGGACTGCCCTGTCAACGACGTAAAGTTCGTCCTTCTCTCCCACAACACAGTGCGGGGCGCGGCTGGAGGCGCAATCCTCAACGCCGAGCTGCTGGCATCGGAGGGCTACCTGGCGCGCCCGCAGCCCGACACCGTGGCGCAGCCCGCTGCGACGTAATCCCTGGTCTCCTTCACTCGAATATTTCCTTGCCCATGCAGTACCCCGACGTGCGCCGCGCCCAACCCGATGATCAAGCCGTGGTGGGCGACCTTTGGGTGGAGCTCCTCGACGCGCAGGGCGCCCTGGACGACCGCTTCGGGGTGGCCGAAGACGCCCGCGACCGGTGGAACAACGACTTCCCGCGATGGCTCGACGACGAGACGTACCGCGTCTACGTGGCGGAGACGGACGGTGAGATCGTAGGGTTTGCGTCGGCGCACCGGTGGGGGCCGCCGCCCATCTATGAAGAGAGCTCGGAGGTGTACCTCGACGAACTGTACGTCCACCCGGAGGCCCGGCGGGAGGGTGTCGGCACACAGCTCGCCAACGCCGTGCGCGACTGGACCGATCGGATCGGGGCGCGGCGCCTCCGCCTTGAAGTGCTGGCCGCCAACGAAGCCGCGCGGGCCTTCTGGACCGCCCAGGACGCCCAGCCGCTCAGCTTGACCTTCACCCTCGAAAGCGACGGCTTTGAGGCTGAAGAGGACGACGAAGGATCCAAAAAGATCGGCTTCTAACCGGAACGTATGCGCGCCGCTTCCGTCCGAGGCTATGTGATCTTGATGCGGGTGTAGCTCAGAGGCTAGAGCATCTGCTTGCCATGCAGAAGGTCGTGGGTTCGAATCCCATCACCCGCTCTGCTTCTCCTCCTGTCCTAGATGGGATCAGACCCCGACCCTCAGCCGGAGTCGGGGTTTTCTTAGTGCCGGGCTATCTTCCGTACTGAGTGTCCCTACCGCTTTGGGGCGCTGAAAATCGGGTATTAGATCGCGGTGAAATTGGTCATCGGCGAAACCTGGTCTGTCCTGCTGAATACCAGACAATGATACAAAAATCGCGGGGTGGAGCAGTGGTAGCTCATCAGGCTCATATCCTGAAGGTCGCGGGTTCGAATCCCGCCCCCGCTACTGTAGACTGTCCCTAACGGCTCCGCCAATCGGTGGAGCCGTTTTGTTTTGACATGTTATGGGCTAGACGGGCGGAACGCTCATCGGTGGGGGCCTGTCCCCTCGATCCCACAGTTCGACGCCGGGGATAACCGTGCCGATTCGAGCGAAGGACGCGGCGGGGACGAGCCCAGTAGGTCATGCTCGCTGTGCCACCATCAGAGATTCGGTCGCGCCATGAAGGACACCGCAGACTCACTGTCGGGCGCTCCTTCTGAAAAGTCTCCAGGGGCGCCGCGGGCCCTTCTTCTCTTCGATGGAGTGTGCAATCTCTGCAACGGCTTCGTCAACTTCGTCCTCGACGCTGATTCCGAGGGCTATTTTCTTTTGGGAGCGCTGCAGTCGGACGCGGCCCGCCCGTACCTTCGGACGTTTGACGTTGATCCGGAGGCCATCGATTCCGTGGTTCTTATCGAGAACGGCCGACTCTACACGCGCTCCACGGCGGCCCTCCGGATCCTCCGCCGGCTCGGCGCCCCGTGGTCTCTGCTCTACGCGTTGATCGCCGTGCCCGCACCGCTGCGCGACTGGGTGTATGACGTCATCGCGGCGAACCGCTATCAGTGGTTCGGCAAACGCGAGCAGTGCCGCATGCCGACGCCAGAACTGAGAGCCCGATTCTTGGAGGACCCAGTGTCGGAGGACCCGGTGTAGACGGTGGCCGCGTGGACGCGGGCTATCTCTCGGTGTCCTTGTTCTCCTGCAGGAGCTCGAAGTATCGCTTGATGAGCTCCTCGTAGTCCGAGTTGTATCCCATGTCTAGGGCACGGATGAGATCACGGCGCAGCGCATCGACCTCGTCTTGGTCGGGGCGCTCGCCGGGAGGAGTCCGGTCGGCCTCTTCCTCGGCCCGGCGGCCCCGTCGCTGTTGCTTCTTCCCCTGCGTCCGGAGGGATTGCTGGGCGTTGAGCAGCCGCGTGAGGATCTGTTGCTGTCGCTTGATGAGGTCGCGGCTGTGGCGGCCGCCCTCTAGGTCCTCGGCGGACTTCTCCATCTGCTTGGCAATCTTCTGGAGGTCGCCCATGAGCTTCTGTTTGGTCTCCTCCCCGACGTTCATCTCTTCGAGTTGCTGCTTGATCTGGCGCTGCTGCTTTGCCAGTTGCCGACGCCGGGCCTGACCGTCCTTCGAGAGACGCTGGCCCTGTGCTTTATTCAAGAACTTCTGGATCTGCTTGTTGAGTTTCTGCTGCTGGCCCGAGGCCTTCTGGAGCTGCTGCATGGCCTGCTGCATCGACATCTTCCCGCTGCCCCCGCTCTGCTGTTGTTGCATCTTGTCTAGCAGCCGAGAGAGGAGCAGGGCCAGATCGTTGAGGTGCATCATGGAGGTCTTCTGATAGCCGGTGGCCTCCTGCGCCTCGCGTTCGTCGAGCGCGGTGATAGACTTTTCCATGGCCCGCAGAGAGTTGCCGGTCTTCTTCTGAACGGCCTTCGACATCTGGGGCATACGGCCGGCGATCGACTGTAGTGAGTCGGCCAGGTTCTCAACCCCCTCAGTGAGGCTCTGTTGCGTCACGGCGTAGCGCCGAACCGTCGGGCCGTCCCCCTCCAGCCTCTCGACCGTCTTGCGCAGATCTTCCTGGTCCTTGGAGAGGCGGAGGGTGTTCTCGAGCGCACTTCGGAGGCCAGTAATGTTCATCTGTCGCTGCTGGCTCTGCATCTGCTGATTCATCTGCGACAGTTGCGACTTCATGTTTTGCAGTTGCTTCTGGAGCTGCCGTTGCTGCCGGCGGGCCTTCGAAAGCTCGTTCTTGCGCAGCTGCTGACTATTCTGGCGCATCTTCTCTGGCAGATCCTGTTGCTCCATCTTCTTTTGGAGCTTCTGCAGCTTTTTCTTGGGGGCCGAGGGCACCTCCCCCATGTCCTCCTTGGCCTTCTTCATCTCCTTCATGAGCTTCTTCATCTCCTCGGACAGCTGTTCCTGCTCGCGGGCCAGGTCCTTGTTGGCGGACGAATCGGGGGAGGGAGATCGCTGGGCTGACAGCGAGTCGGACCGCGGCGTAGAGGTCGAGTCTCCCCTAGGGGGCGACAGTGAGTCGGGCGGAGTGGCGGCCGACGCTGAATCGGACCGAGTAGCGGCCGACGAGTCGGAGGGGGAGGCCGGCGGCATTGCGCCAGAGTCCGGCGAGGTAGAGTCTGGAGTGGGGGAGGAATCCTCGGACTGGCTCGACGAGTCCACACGGGACGGGTCGGACTCCTCCATGCGCTCGCTCGTCTTCTTCTCGATTTCCGCCTCTTGCTTCCGCAGGTCTTCGGTCCGGCGCGTCAGCTCTTCCATCTTCATCCGCGCCCTAAGCTGCTCGAACAGGTTGAGCGTGCGCTCCATTTGCTGTTTCTGCTGCTCCAGGCGGGACTTCGTGCTCTGCATGGACGACTGGATCTTCCGGAAGCTCTGGTCCTGCATCGCCTTTTGCAGTTTCTGGAGCGCCTCCTGCAGGTCCTTCGACTGCATCTCGTCGACGGTGCGCTTGAGCTCCTCTAGTTTCTTGCTGGTCTCGGGGCTCGACAGGTCGTTGCGCCGCATCTCCTGATTCAGGGAGTCGACCTGACGGGCCAGTTCTTTTTTGCCCTGCGACAGCGATTCCTGCTTCTGCTGCATCCGTTCGAGCTGACGACGATCCTCCCAGTCGGCCTGGCGAGTGCGCCGGAGTTCGTCCCGGAGCTTGCGGAATTGTTGCTGAACGGTTTCGGACTCACGGTCGAGCTGTCGCATCTGCTCGCCGGTGCTCTGCTGGAGGGTATCAACCTCCTCATATTGCTCGGAGAGGGAGGGGAACCGAAGGCGCTGGGTGGCCGTGCGGCCGCTCTTGGGGCCATTCACGGCATCATTGTCCCAGGCCTTCACGTAGTAGGCCACCTCGTCGCCCCGCTGGAGATCGAGGTCGCTGTCCTGAACGAGGAGCCACGTGTGGCTGAGCACCTGGTCGACCTCCTGAGGCTCGGAGAGCGGAAGCTCAATGGAGGTAAACGACGAGTCGCCGTCGACGCGGCGGTAGAACAGCTCGGCGCGACGGAAGCCGTAGTCGTCGCTTAGCTGGAGGCGGAGTTGCTGGGTCAGGGCGGGAGTCAGCTCGGCAATTCCCTCCGGCTCGAGGAAGGAGACCGAAGGCCGGGCATCGGCCTGCAGCGACACCTCGTAGCGGATCGGATCGCGATTGGGAATGCCGTTCTCGCTCTGGAGGCGAAGCACATAGGTATCCTCGCGCTGGAGGATGAAGTCTCCGGTGGCCACCCCTTCCGTCAGGGACAGTGGCTGGGCCGACCCGTCCTCGAAGTCGAGGGTGGCCTCCGATACGGGAGCACCTCCGAGGGTGGCGGTGACGGTGACGCGCGTACCAGGCAGGGCGTTAACGTCGCCGACGTTGGGAGCCAGCTCGCGAGCAGGGCGATCGGTATAGCCGGGCGGGGCCAGCTGGACCTGCAGGCGGCGGAGGAAAGGGCGCTGGGCAACGTCGACCTCGTACCACGCTGTGCGCACCGGCGAGGCCACTACCCGGTAGCGCAGGGACTGCCGCAGGTTGGGCACGAGGTGGCGGAACGTGCCGGTGGTGTCGGCCTGCAGGGCAATCCGCCGGGGGGAGTCGCTGTCTTGAGGGTGGAGGAGCAACGTCGCCGCATCGGGGGGCGTGCCGGTGGTGCGGACGGTGACGCGCAGGGAGTCGCCCTTGATGAGGCGCGCATCGCCAGGGGTGACGGCGAGGTCGAAGGGCGCGGGCCGATCGAATCGGGTCTGGGGGGCCAGCAGTCGCTCGGAGGCGTCTAGGAACGTCGAGGGGGCCGCAACCAGAAAGCCAAGGACGGCCAGGAGGGGAAGAGCGGCCCACCGCGCTGCCATCTGGGCCGGCTGGAAGTCGGCCACCTCGTCGAACGGAACGTCGTCGATCTGTTCGGCGAGGTGTTGCACCGCCCGGTCGACGTAAGGCGCAGGGGCGTGGGACCGCTGACCTTCGGCGAGCTGCAGCAGGTTCACCAGGCGATCGGCCACGGCCGGGTGGTGCTCGCCGACGGTGCGGGCTATGTCCTCGTCGGAGGGGCCGTCGAGGACACCCAGCAGGCGGCCCAGGGGACGTGCCAAGAACGCCGCGCTTACGCCGAGGAGGCACGCCCCGCCCAGGACAACGAGTCCCGTCCGAAGGTTGGGCTCGAGCCACAGAGTGGCTTCCAGGAGCGTGGCCACGAGCAAGAGGGCCGCTACGCTTCCGAGGGCCACGGCGCCCCCGAAGGCCAGTTCGGCCCACGACATGCGACGTGTTACTCGCCGCAGGCGGGTGCGCAGACGCTCAACGAGGCGGGCTGTTTGGTCACTCATGAATGGGGGAGGCTACCGGGGTACGCTGGAGTATGGAGCTTGGGAGCTGCAGGGAACGGCCATCTTGCCGGGACGGCGGCCGTCTGCAGCCGTCGGGATGTCCTGCCGGAGACGGCACGGCGTAATCGCAACTTCCGATGCGTCAGGAATACGTGTGCAAAGTCTCTTCCGATCGTGTTCGTGGCGTCTCAGGGGTCCGCGAATCGAGTATGAGGGTCCCTGTCCGGATTGCCGTGGGCGCAAGCTTCTTCGGCCACGCGCAGCGTGGTGTTCGTTTGACGGACGTTTGCACAGCGCGGGGACACATAGAAGGGAGGAGGGGGCGTCTACCAGTCGGGAAAGCAATGGAACGAGATTGTGCCCACACCGTGGTCGGAACGAGGGCTTCGTCCCGCTGAGGGTGGGGATTTTGGGTACCATCCGCTAACACTCGGTGTTTCTCCGGAGGTCCCCTCATCTTTGCCCATGCTCGTGTGGCCTCGGGCTTCAGAACGGGCCGGGCGCGGGCGGGCCGAGACGTGAAAATGGGCGCAAAATAGTCGGTCGCGGATGAAAGAGGCTGGCTGGAGCGTCACCTTTAATGCCTCTGATGTATGTCACTCGACGACTCTACGTCTAGGCGCTTTCTGATTCCCTCTATGCTCCAGGCACATCGCACCGTTCTGTACGCCGCCCTCGCCGGCCTGCTGATTCTCAGCGGCTGTCGAACCTATGGGGGCTATGATACGAAGCCCAAAATATACGAGGCGATGCAGAAGGCTGTGCAGTCCTTCGAAGCCAAGCTAAAATCGACGAAAGTGGACCTGCAGACGCTCGAACAGGCGGCGACGGAGGCCGACACCCTTCAGTCGCTGGCGGAAGAATTTCAGGCGCTGGTAAACGAACACGAATCTCTGCTGGAGGCCCAGCGGGGCCGGGTCGAGCGGCTCGGGCCAGACGCCACCTACCGGAACCTGCATCAAGCTTACGGGGCCACGGTAACGGAGCAGCGCATGATGGAGCGGAAGTACCAGCGGGCGATCCGCACGGTTCACGCGACAGTGCAAGACACGGTGGCTCAGGCGTCGTCAGAGACGGACCGGCGGTATACCATCCGGCCCATTGGCTTTCCGGACCTGGAGGACAAGCCACAGCTCAGCATGGGACAGGCGCTCCGCGGGCTTTAGGGGGGAGACGGTGCGCTGGTTGCTGCTTGGTGCCGCAAACCTGGCGGGTTTCGCCCGTTGGGTTCGGCCCACCGCGGACGAGGCGGCCGTTGCGTGCGGGTCCTGAAGTCGTCCTTCGAGTAGTCAGATCAGAAAAGGGGGGTCAAGCGCTGTCCGAGTCTACGTTCTGCCGGGCGGCGGTCCCGATGGCGTCCCCCGGTCGGGCCACGGTGTAGCTATGCGCCTGCGGACGGTCGGCAAAAAGAGGCTTGACGGCCGCCCACGTGGTGCGGAAGAGATCGCTGTTCCGGTACGCAGCAAGCGCCTCCGCGCTTTTCCAGTGACTGCAGGTCGTGCAGATGGCGGAATCATCCGCGTCCCGCCATAGCTCCAGGTGGTGACACCCCGGAAACGCACGGATCCGTGGAGCGGCGTCGTCGAACCGGTCGAGAAACTGATCGACGGTGTCGGGGGCGAAGGTCATGCGCACGATGCGAACCAGCACGGGACTTACGGTTGACGAGTCACGAGTTGGTGAGGGATTTTCTTATGAGTCGGGACGGGAGGGGTTGTTACTGAGCTGTGCATAAGGGTTTTAGAGAACACGCCGCGATGCGTGAGCGTCTGGGTGTCTGGGAGTGGGGAAAAACATTCACACGCTCATTCTCCCATACTCGATTCCTACACACTTGAGCAGTCCCGACGGCTGTCGGGAAAGTAGCGACCCTTTGCCAACCGCTCCTCACGCGTCGGTAGCAAGATCAATCAGGCGTCGAGGAGGTGCTGGCCGATGTCGCACTCCAAGCAGCCCCCCTCCGTGCAGTAGCCCCGGTAGAGCTCGTGGAGGCCCTGCGTGTCGAAGGCCGAGTCGGGGTCCATGCCGAGATCCTCGTACCGCCGGACCACCCGGTCCCCAGACGCGGGCAGGGCCCGGAGCAGATCGAAGACCGCGGTGGATTGGGCATCGTCGTCCCGCCGGTCGGCGTCGAGCAGAAGAACGGGGGCCACAGCGTTGACGAGCAGGGTGTCGATGCGGGACGTGCCGAGGCTCGGGTCATGCTCCTGGGCCCGCTTGGTGAGGTGATAGTGGGTGCGCCAAAAGTCGGGCGGCGTAGCGTCGAGGGCCTCGCGGAGGGCGGAGACGGGATCGTCCTGGCTCAGGGCCGTACGCAGGACGGGCAAGGGGTCGACGGCCAGCAGCGCCCCGTCGGCGTACCAGGCCGCCGCCTGCGCGATGCGGAGAGGCGGGAAGTTGTTGGGGCGCAGCCGGAAAAACGTCCAACTTGTCGACGCCATGGGCGACACGTCGAGCCGCACCTGGAGGCGGCGAAACCGGTCACGAAGGGCCATCGCGTAGTCGGCCGTAACCCGGTCACTGTCGAGCAAGTCCTCGGGCTTGGGCAGGAGCCCCGCCGTCCCGAGGAGGAGCGCCTCGCGGGTGCGCGGTGCCTCCAGGGCCCGGAGAGTGTCGGGTACGGTGCGGGTGGCGAGCGTGGACATGGGCGTGTCGTTCTTGGCGTAGCCCAACCCGGCGAACAGTCGTTCGTGGAGGACGGCGTCTAGGGACTCGTTGTCTGAAACCGAAAGTCGGTCTCGCTTTCCGGCCAGCCGCTCCCGGGCAAGATGGTGGATCCACTCCCACCGAAGATCGTCGGGCACCTCCGCCCAGCGCGAGGCGCAGGGGAGTGCATCGTCGTCCCCACGGGTGTGGAAGGCGTGCAGCAGCTCACGGAGTGGCGTTTCGAGGCGCGGATAGAGCACGATTTCGGGCAAGGGCGACTCGTCGGACCGCAGCAATCCTCCGGTCCACATGTCCGCATGCAAGGTCACGTGAAGCACCACGCTGTCGTAGCGGGGATCGGTGTGGTGCTCGTGCTCGAACCACCCGCCGGACGTGTTGTGAATCTCGACGTGGCCGCGCCAGTCCATGTCCCCGATGCGGACGTGCGCGTTCTGGAAGTCGGGCCCGGCGTCGGTGTTCTGCGTTCCCGGATCGAGGACACGGACCGCCTCGTCGTTTGTCGTCGTGAGGCCGTCGGTGGCAAACCGTTGGCGGGTCCAGAGGTCCTGGACGAGAGCCTCTGGAACCTCGGGCGCCTCCGGGGGCGGCTCGTAGAGCTCCGCGCTTTCGTCTCGGTTGCCGGCGGGGTAGGTGGTAAAGGACCGAAGAGCATGCATGATCGGGGATGCGTGTACCGAGTGGGAATTAGGACAGGCCTCTACATGACAGACACACAGCTACGCGAATCATAACGTCTCGTGGCTGCGACCACCCGGCGAGCCGCGATAAGTACGATCTGGCAGCTCTGTCCTCGCGCTGCGCTTCACGGCCGCAGGCTCTTGGTTACCCCGTTCGGAAACGGACGCTCCCAAAAAAGGAACCGCGGAGCACGAAGCGATTTATCCATCCCTCCACAATTCCAGTGTATTTCCCGTTTCCTGCATGCGAGAGAGTCGACTGATCCGTCGTGCCATCTTGATCGTCGTGGTATCCGTCCTGGTGCCCGCTTCGGGCGCGGCCCAGACGCCCCTGGGCTCCTACACCGACCACGAGGTCGGCCCGTCGTCCGTTACCGTGTGGGCCGACACCTCCGGGATGCGACTTACGTGGTACCGCCGAGACGTGGTACGGGTCGACGTGCTTCCGAGCCCATCGACGACGCGCGACTCGTCCCTCGCCGTCCACCGCGAGCCTACGGGCGTCGCAATCAACGCGTACGCCGACGCCAAGGCGGTTCACGTGTCGACCCCGGGCCTCACGGCACACATCCAGAAGAATCCGGTGCGCCTTCGGATCGAAGGAGCGGGGGAGCAAACGCTCCTCCGTGAAGCGGCATCGGCGGGGATGGTGGCGGACGGCGAGAGGCGGCGGACGCAATTTCGGCTGCCGTCCGACCTGCGGTTCTACGGCACCGGGGAGCGAGGGCTCGACCTCAACCTGCGCGGCGAGCGCTTCCAAAGCTACAACGAGCAGCATTTTGGCTACACCCAGCCCCCGCCCACGATGAACATCAACGTGCCCCTGCTGCTCACTTCCCGGGGGTACGCCCTGCTCTTCGACGATCCGCATCCCGGCACCTTTGACCTTGGGGTTGAGGATCCGTCGAAGTTCTGGTACGAGGCGGACGGCGGCCAGCTGTCCTACTTCGTCCTGGCCGGCACTTCAATTCCAGAGCAGCTCCAGACGTACACGTGGCTGACGGGACGTCCGCCCATGCCCCCGAAGTGGACACTGGGCTATCTCCAGTCCAAGTACGGCTATCGCACGGCCGACGCGGCCCGACAAACTGTCGATCGCTTCCGAGAGGAAAATATTCCTGCCGACGGCCTGATCCTTGACCTCTACTGGTTTGAGCACATGGGCGACTTCAGCTGGGACCCGAGCGCGTTCCCCAACCCTACCCAGATGATTGACGACTTCGAGGCGAAGGGCATCAAGACGATTGTCATTACGGAGCCCTACGTCACGGAGACGTCGAACTGGTTCGCGGACATGGTGGGCGAGGGAGTCCCCCGGCCCGCCCAGACCCAGAACGGGACGCCCTACCGCCTCGGCGGATGGTGGTCGTGCGGGTGCGACGCCGTCCTTGCAGACGTCACGCACGCGCCCACTCGCAACTGGTGGAGGGCCCGGTACAAAGACGTTCTTTCGTCGGGCGTGCACGGCCTCTGGACCGACCTCGGCGAGCCGGAGGCCCATCCCGCCCCCATGCAGCACGCCGCCGGCCCGGCGGACGCAGTCCACAACGTGTACAATCTGCTTTGGGCGCGCACCGTCCAGAACGCGTTCCGGGAGCAGCGACCCGACCAGCGCCTCGTCAACCTTACCCGCTCCGGATACGCCGGCATTCAGCGCTACGGCGTCTTCACGTGGTCGGCGGACGTTGGGCGCACGTTCGACGGCTTGGCTGCGCAGCGGTCCCTCATGCTCAACAGCAGCCTCTCGGGGCTCTACTACCACAGCTCGGACCTAGGCGGCTTCGTGGGGCAAACTTCCCCCGAACTCTACGCGCGGTGGTTGCAAATGGGGGCGTTCACCCCCGTGATGCGTCCCCACGGTATCGACAACCAGCCGACCGAGCCCTGGGGGTTCGGCGCGTCCGTGCTCGACATTAGCCGCGAGTACGTTCAGCTGCGCTACCGCCTGCTCCCGTACCTCTACACGATGGCGTATCGGGCACACGACCGCGGCATGCCCATCGTGCGGCCCCTGTTTTTTGAGGAGCCTGACGCCTCCTCGCTTGCCGAGGAGGAGGACGCCTATCTCTTCGGCGACTCATTCCTCGTTGCGCCCGTCGTGACGGCCGGCAAGCGGGAAAAGACGGTGCCGCTCCCCGACGGCACCTGGATCAACTACTGGACGGACCAGGCAGTGACGGGTGGTGCCTCCGTGACGGTCGACGCGCCGCTGGACCGCCTGCCCCTTTTCGTGCGCGCCGGATCGATCGTGCCGATGCGCCCCACCGCGCCGGACCACATAGGCCACTCGGTCGCCGATACGCTTCAGCTCGCCGTCTATCCCCAGGACGAGGCCAGCCAGTTCAGGTTTTACGAAGACGATGGACACACGCGAGCCTACGAGCAGGGGCGCTACGCCACCACGATCTTCCGGCAGCGGCGGACGACCCGGAACGGCAATACGCGGATGACGGTGACGATGGGGGCCACGCAGGGATCGTTCGAGGGGCTGCCGGCCCGGCGCACCTACCACGTCGTGCTCCATCGCACCGCCGAGCCGCCTCGGCGCGTCACTTTTGACGGTCGCGTGCTCTACGATCGCGGATCGCCTACGGCCCTCCGAGAAAATCAGTCCGGCTTCGCCTACGACGCGACGACTGAGCGCCTCCATGTGCGCGCCTCCGGAGCGGTGCAAATGGAGCATCAGCTCCATGCATCCGTGGGCGACGGGCCCATCGCTGTCCAGTCGGCCCTGGTGAGCAGTGACCGCCCGGTCGACTTTGGGAGCACGGGCGTGCGGCTGGCAATGTCCGGCGTTCAGGGCCAAGACACGGTGACTGTTGCCCGGCGGGTCCGGTCCCCCGCCGTCCCTGACAGCCTCGATGGCGGCCGTGCGGGGGCGGACCGCCTCGTCCTCACTGCCGGCGACGAGCTAGGCTTCGGTACCGCCACGCTCCGCGTCGCCGCCGAGGCGCTCGGGGGCGTCGATAATCCCTCGCAGGTGACCCTGTACCGGCGGACGGAGCCGGGGACCGGATCGTTTTCCGCGCTCACGACGCGCCTCGAAGACAACGGCACGCCCGACGACGCGTCCGACGACACGCTCTCGGCCACAACGGATGCGCTCGGCGAGTTCGTCCCCGTCGTTCGTCCCGCCCCCGCGTCCGCGTTAGAGCTAGAGCGCTTTGAGGCGGCCGTCGAGGACCAGACAGTTGCCCTGACCTGGCGCGGCCCCGCCCCGGTGCGCCCCGGCTACCACGTGCAACGCACCCGCAACGGCCGATCATGGACCTCGGTGGGCACCGTGACCGTGCCTACCAATGCCCGCACCTACCGGTTCACCGATGAGGAGGTGCCCTATGCTGCCGACTCGCTCGGCTATCGCCTCAAAGAAATCCGGACCGACGGCCGTGAGGCGCGCTACTCCCAGACGCTTACCGTCGATCGACGCGTTGAGGCGGTCGAGCTGCAGGAAATAGCCCCTAATCCGACTCGCCAGCGCGCGACGGTCCGCTATGCCCTGCCCGAACAGCAAGCGATGGCGATGCGGCTCTACGACGTGCTGGGCCGGCGGGTGCGCACTGTTCTTGACCGGACACAAACGGGGCGACACGAGCGGCAGATCGACGTGTCGGGCCTGCCGAGTGGAACGTACTTCCTGCGGCTGCGGGCTGGCGACACGATTGCCACAGAGCGCCTCACGGTGGTGCGGTGACTTCGGTTTTGACAGCGACACGTTGAGATGGAGGGCCCCGACCAGTCGGCACTTCCGGACCTGGCCACCTGGCCAGTGTTCGGCGTGATTGTGTTCCTTCTGACGGGTGCCCTTGTGCTCGACGCGGTGCTCTCTCCGCATTGGACCGACCCGTTCGGGGAGTCTGGCACATGGGTGCTGATCGGCGTGGTCGTCGGCGGCGTGCTCCGAGGGCTGGGGCAGTGGCTGGCGCAACCGGAGTCCCGGGCGGCCCGAACGCTTCGCCAGTTGAGCCTCGCGGTGTGGACCGCCGCGGCCCTCGGGGGCCTCGTCAATCTGATGCTCTAAGCAGGGTGCGGGCAGGTCTGGGGCGTCCCGAGCGCCCTTCTTCCGCTTGCGAGAACGATCTGATGGCCACCGACCCGATCATGGACTGCCTCCGGCGTACACTCGGCCTGCTCCTGCTTCTTTTGAGCCTGCCCACGCTTGTGGTGGGCCAGTCGTATCAGGGACGAGTCCATCGGGTGCTCGATGGGGATACAGTCCACCTTCTCCGCGACACCGGCCAGATTGTCCGAATACATCTTTATGGCGTCGACGCGCCCGAGCTCGGGCAGCCATACGGCGCCGCGGCGGTCCGCTTCCTGCGACGCGCCGCTTCTGAGGCCCGAGTACGAGCGGTGGCCGAAGGGAGGGACGAGGATGGACGGCCCTTGTTCATCCTTCGGGTTGGTAACCAGGTCCTGAACGTGCAGCTGGTCCGGAAGGGGCTCGCGTGGTGGGATCGTTCGCAGGCGTCCCACGAGGACCGCTTCCGTCGGCTGGAAAAACGGGCGCGGGCCGACAAGCGAGGGCTCTGGGCACAGGCAGATCCGGTGCCGCCGTGGAGATGGCGAGCCCAGAAAGGCGGGAAGAAGACGGGGAACTGAGGACTCTGGGAGAACGTGTCCAGGCCGGACCGTCTAGGTTTTGTTCTGTCCTGTTTGGCCGGCACCCCGTGCGCCACCCCAATTGAGAATGTCATTGTGTTTAGGTGCGCATTTCCCTCGTTGAATGGAGGGCGGAGTCTTCCGGCCCTTAACAGTCGGTCTCGACTACCGTTGGGATTGAACATTTGCGGGTTGAATGTCGGGCAGTCCCTCACGTGCAACGCATCGATTCTCTCATGTACGCCGACATTTATCCGGAAACGGTATTGAGGCAGGGTGCCGTCACATGGCACCTTCACCGCGGACGCCCCGGATGCGTCGTTTCCACTCTACGTGTACTTCCTGATCTGCACTCATGGACCAAACTTCGTCTCTCCACTCGCAGCTTCGGGCGCTGGGCCGCGCCTATCCCCACGCACCGAAGGTCGTCCTCGTGCCGCGCACCCAGAGTGGGCGCGCCCTCGAAGACACCGTGGCCCGTGCAGAGGGCGGTTGGGCCGGCGTTGCGACCCGCATTGTGCGCCGCTACGCCGAACAGGTGGCTCAGCCCCGGATTGCGGCGTCGGGGCGCTCCGCGCTGCCAGTGGGCGGCCGTTCGTTTCTGGCGGCCCGCCTCCTGAAGGCGTTACAACACCGGGGAGGACTGGAGGGGCTCCCCAGTCCCGGACAACTGGCAGGCACTGTGGCGGACGCCATTGAGACGCTCCGCCGGGGCGGCGCCTCGCTCGATCAGGTGCAGGCCCGGGCGGAGGCCCCGGACGCCTCGGCGACGTTCCGGGTGGTGGCTGCCTGCTTCGACGGCTACCTGAAGGCGCTGGATGAACGGGGGCTCTACGACGACGCGCAGGTCTTCCGGTGGGCCGCCGAGGAGGGGCGGGAGGGCCGCGCTCCGATGATCGGCCGCTCCGTAGTGGCGGTGTGCGACACCGTAGACCTGCCCGAACGGGCCGATCAGTTTGTGCGTGCGCTCCGGGACACGTGCCAACACTTCGCTCGGCTCGGCCGCCCGGAGCCCGACGATCCCCCGCCGCAGACGGCTGCCGCCCGGTTTGCCGAGATCCCACCGCCGAGCCCCGACGGGCCATCGGAGGAAATGAGCGCTCGCGTCCGCACGCGACGGGCCGTGGGGGCGGGGAACGAGATCGAGGCGGTGTTTCGGGACCTCCTGGAGGCCGAGGTGCCGTTCGACGAGGTCGAGATCGCCGTGGCCGGCGAGCGGCCCTACGTCTCGCTGATTACCGACCGGGCCGCCCGGATGGGCGTGCCGGTGTCCGTGGGGACGGGCAGGCCTGTCGCACAGAGCCGGACGGGGAAGGCCCTGCTCTCCTTTTTCGAGTGGATCACTGAGGACTTCGACCCGTCGCTCCTGGTCCGAATGCTTCGGAGCGGCCACCTCCGGCTCGACCGCGTCCGAGCCGAAATTGAGGACGAGATCGGGCCGGTCAACCTGGCGGCCCACGAGGTGGCGACCCTCCTGGCGGCCCGTCGCTACGAGGCGGGGCGGGACGGCTACGTCAAGGCCCTCGGCGCGGCGATCGACCGGGCCGACGAGCGCATCGACGAGCTCGAGGACCGCGGGCTCGATCCGAACCGGGACCGAGAACAGCGGCGGGACCTGGAATTTGTACGCCGAATCGTGGACGCTCTTCTCGCCCTCGTGCCCCGACAGGCGACGATCCAGGAGATGGCGGCCGCGAGCCGACAGTTCATCGAGCAGTTTGGACCCGTCGACCCGCCGCCCCAGGACAAGCCCGAACCAGAGCGCACGCTCGACGAAGCCGCACGCACCGTCCTCTGGCAGCGCGTCGACCGCCTCACGCGCGTCCCCGTCGACTACGAGGCCTCCGGCCCTCCGCTGGCGGCGCTCCTGCGGCGTTGGCTCGACGGGCAGTACGTGCGCGCCGAGCACCCTCGCCCCGGCACGGCCCACGTGGTGCCGCTCGAAAGTGCCGGGTACGGGGGCCGCTCGCACCTTTACGTCGTGGGCATGGACAGCGACACCCTCTCGACGGCCGCGGTGGAAGAGACCCTGCTCCGAGACCAGGATCGCCGGGGCCTGAACGATGTCCTCGAAGGTGTTCTCCCCGAGCGCCGGTCGGCCCCCGACGAGGCGCAGTGGCGCCACGAACGAGCCATCGGGCGGCACGCTGGTCCTCTTGCCCTCTACTCGCGTACCTACGACGTTGACAGTGGAGAGGAGCGGTATCCATCGCCGCTCTTCCTGCGCCTCGAAGCAGACGCGACTGCCGAGGGTACGTCCGGGGAGCGGGGGGCGGCGTCCAACCGCGTCGAAGGATTTCTGCCCGCGCCCGACGGCCTCCGCCTCAGCGATACAGAAGCCTGGCTGGCGGCCTACCGCCAGCGGGGCGCCCAGCCGCCGGACCACGAGACGGCCCGGGCCGACCTCATCACTCGATACCCGTGGATCCGCCGCGGAGAGCGGGCCCGACAGGCCCGTCAATCCGGCGACTACACCGTTCACGATGGCCTCCTTGCGAAAGGGGACCATCCGGAGCTGGACTTCCTTCGTGGGGCCCCCGAGGACGGACCCATGTCCGCTGGTCGCCTGGAAACCTTCGCCGAAACCCCGTACCTGTACTTCCTGAAATACATCCTCGGCGTGGAGCCGCTCGACGAGCCGGCTCTAGACGACGAGCCCTGGCTCAACGCCCTCCGGCGAGGGAGCATCCTCCACGCTACGTTCGAGACGTTTATGAAGAGGCTCGACGAGCGCGACGAGCGGCCCGCGCCCGAGCACGAATCGCTTCTGAAGGAGACGCTCCGGAAAGTCCTGGACGCTGAAATCAAGGAGGTTAGCCCGCCTAGTGAGGTGGTGGAGGCGGCGGCGTACCGACAGCTCCTCGAGGACGCTCAGGTGTTTCTCCGCTCCGAAATCGAGCACTGCCGGACCCACGAACCGCTCTCCTTTGAGGTCGGGTTCGGCTACGGGCCGTATCGTCGATCAGAGGGGGACCTCGGGGCGGTCTCCCTCGGCGTGGCTGGGCACACGATGGCCCTTCGCGGCCGCATCGACCGGGTGGACCGCCGTCCCGACGGGACCCGGGCCGTGTGGGACTACAAGACGGGAGGTCTCTCGTCGTTCGACGAGGCGGAGCCCCTGAAGGACGGGGGGCAGCTGCAGTGGGCCCTCTACGCGTACGCCCTCGAAACGCTGACGGGCGAGGAGGTCGGCACCTCAGGCTACTACTTTCCGACGACTCAGGAGATGGGCACCCGGCTGGCGTTCGATCCGACCGCCCACCGGGCCGAGGTGGAGCGGTGCCTCCAGCGGCTCAGCCGGCTTGCCGCCTCGGGGAGCTTCCCCATGCACCCGAAGGCTCGGTACCGGAGCGGGTGGCGGTACCGGGGGTACGACCGTATTTTCCGGGACCTCGGTGCCCGCAGCCGCGACCTCCGGGCAAAGACGTATCCCGACGCCCGTCCCGTCCCACCATCCTTCGAGTAGTCCCCGAATACGTCTGTGTTTAGCCGTCCCGGGGTTCTGAAAAAAAGCCCACACCCACGCACTCGCCGCCGAACAACGCACACCTCAAATGACGCAGCCTGCCTCGCCTACGTCTCCCGCGTCCACCTACGACGACACTGCGGTCCGCGAGCGGATTGGGCCGTGGACCGAAGAGGGCGTGTCGGACCTCTCAAACTTTGAGCCGGACACCAACTTCTTTGTCCGGGCGGCCGCCGGGTCCGGAAAGACGACGGCCCTCGTCGCCCGTATGGTGGCCCTCGTCCGGACCGGGGTGGAGGTCGACGACTTGACGGCCATCACCTTTACACGGAAGGCGGCCGGGGAGATGAGCAAGCGCTTCTACGAGGAGCTCCGCCGGGCCCGGGCCGCCCTGCCGCCCGACAGCGCGCAGCGGGTGCGTGTGAACCAGGCGCTGCGGGACGCGCAGCAGACGTTCATCGGCACCGTCCACGCCTTCTGTGCGCGCCTGTTGCGCGAGCGGCCCATAGCGGCGGACCTGCCGCCGGGCTTTACCGCCGGCCTCGAGGAGCGGGAGGAGCGCGAGCTCCGTGAACGGGCATGGCAGCGCTACCTTCAGGACGTGCGCTCGGACCGCCCCAAACGGATCGAAGCCCTCACGGCCCTCGGGATCGAGCCCGACGACCTGCAAGGATACTTCGAACGCCTCTGCGAGCATCCGGAGCTCGACCCCTACGTCGACGCCCCCAACACGGTCCCGGACTTGACGCAGGCCGTCGCGGAGGCCCGGGAGCGGCTCGCCGCGTGGCAGGCCCGGCGCCCGGAAACGCTGCCTGAGGGCCGCGACGACGCGATGGTGGCCTTCGACAAGGCGGAAAAGATGCTCGCCCTCACGGACCTGATGTCCTCCGCTCAGCAGGCCTCCTTCCTCGAGCTCTTTGCCGACGTGTCCGATGAGGAGTCGGCCAGCGTGACCCTGAAGTGCTGGCGCGGGCCCCAGACTGATTCCTACGATTGGGCCCGCTCGCTGCGGGACGAGCACCTCCCGGCGCTGGTGCGGAAGGTGGTACAGCCGGCCCTGCGCCAGTGGCGCGCCTTCGTGCACCGCGAGGTCGTGGCGTTCGTGCGGCCGGCGGTGGAGGCCTTCGCCGAGCTCCGTCGGGAGGAGGGGCGCCTTACCTTCCACGACCTGCTCGTCCGCACCCGCGATCTGCTACGGGACCACCCGGCCCTCCGCGAGGCGATTCAGGAGCGCTATCCTCGCCTCCTGGTCGACGAGTTCCAGGACACCGACCCCCTGCAGGCCGAGATTCTGTTCTACCTCACCAGCCGCGACCCCACCGAGACGACGTGGACCGAGTGCCAGCCCCTTCCGGGGAGCCTCTTCATCGTGGGGGACGACAAGCAGTCGATCTACCGGTTTCGGCGGGCGGACATGGCGGTCTTCGAGTCTGTGGGCCGTCTGATTGAAGAGACGGGGGGCAAGGCCGTGACGCTCACGAAGAACTTCCGCTCACTCGGCATCATCTGTGACTGGTGCGACGAGGCGTTCGATTCCATCTTCGATGACCCGGCCCTGGCTGATCTGCAGGCACCCTACACCCCGTTCGACCCGCAACGGACCACGGACGAGTCGACCCCGGGGCTCCGTCGGATCGAGCTCGACAAGGTGCGGGGCAACTGGGGAAGTGACATTGCTAGGGCAGATGCCGCTCGCATCGCCCGGTTCATTCGGGCGGCCCGGGCGGAGGCCCTCGACGGTCGTCACTACAGGGACGCGGAGGCGGCCGTGTTTGCGGGCGGGGCCGACTACTCGGACTTCCTGATCCTGACGCGCACCAAGTCGCGCCTCTCCATCTACGCCGAGGCCCTTGCGGAGCGCGGCATTCCGTACACCATCACCGGCAGTGAAGACCTGGGCGACGCTCTGGAGCTAAAGGCCCTCGTGGATCTTCTGACCTGTGTCCTCCGCCCCGACGACGCGGTGGCACGCGTGGCGTACCTGAAGGGGCCGCTGGTGGGCGCGAGCGACGACGACCTCTATCGGTTCTCCCGGGCCGGGGGCACGTTCGACTCTATCCCCGAGCCGCTCCCGCCGTCTGTGCGGGAGGACCTCGGCCCAGAGCGAGAGGCGCTGTTCGAGGAGGCGCTCGCGCATCTCCGGACTGCCCATCGCGTGCTCCACGAGGCCCGTCCCGCCGCCGCGATCGAGCAGATCATCGAGGACCTCGGGGTACTCGCCGGCGCTGCGCACCCCTCCGACCCGGCCGAGGGATCGCTCCGGGCCGGTCGCGTCCTCCGCACGATCGCCTACGTACAGGACCTTGCCGCCCAGGGCCTCAGTTGGGCCGAGGTCCTGGAGGAGCTACAGCGGATTGTGGACGGGGAAGAGGACGTGGACGGGATGACGCTGGAGACCGGGAGCGAGGACGCCGTCCGCGTCATGAACGTGCATCAGGCCAAAGGGCTGGAAGCGCCGGTCGTCTTTCTGGCGGATCCGTACAGCCGCGGCAGTGGGCCGCCAGTTCGCCGCCACCTCCGCCGCGACGCCGGCGAACTGGTGGCGCCGATCGTACAGGGCAGTGGCTACCGACAGCGGGTCACCCATCCGCCGCTGGGGTGGGACCAGCCCACTGGCGATCAGGACGAGGCCTTCCGGGTGCGCGAAGAGCGCCACGAGGCGGCCGAGGAGCGGCGTCTCCTGTACGTCGCGGCCACCCGCGCGCAGAAGCTCCTGGTCGTGTCCACCTACCCCCAGAAGCCCGACGACGGGCCGTGGGCCCCGCTCTACCCGCACCTCGACGCAGCGGACGTCCCGGTGCTGGAGGGGCCTAATCTCGACGAGCCGGACGAACGGCCGACGGCGCCCGCCCCGTACCTGGAGGAGCAGCGGGCCGACCGGCAGGCGCGGGTCCGGCGCAGGTCGCAGCCGTCGTTCCGGACCGAGACGGTGACCGGTACGAAGACAGGCCGGCCCGGGGATGCCCTTCACGCCGACAGCCCCCAGAACGGATATGGAGAGCCCTTCGGTGCGGGGGTCCACGTATTGCTCGAACAGTGCGTGCGGGCGCGCCACGACGACCCGAGGATGAGTGACGAGGCGGTCCACGCCGTGCTGCGGCAGGAGGGAGCCCAGACGAGCCCCGACGAACTCAACCGCGCGAAAGTGATGATCGACCGATTTTTAGAGAGCCAGATCTGGGACGAGCTGGGGCATGCCGATCCGGTGTATACGGAATACCCGATCGCCCACCAGACCACTAACGATTCGGGGCCGGTCCTACGGCGGGGGGTGATCGACCTCGCCTACCGCACCGGGGAGGGATGGGCGCTGGTCGACTACAAGAGTGATCGCGTGGCCCAGCCCGCGTCCAAGACGCTGTCAGACGACCATCCGTACGCTCGCCAAATCCGCACGTACGCCCAAGGCTGGAGGGCAGTGCTCAATGAACCCGTCCGCCGCGCTGGCCTCTGGTTTGCAGATAGCGGCAGGCACGTGGTCGTCGTGGGACGGGACGCTGACTCCTGATTTTGGTTCTGGTCGCGGATACGACCAACCGGACTGTGGCGCCGCAGCCCGACCCGGATGCCCTCCATGTGTTGCCTTCTCTGGACTTTGCCAGGATCAAGGCGGGCAGGAGTGGAGAAGGAGGAGAGTACTGACGACGGTCCGAGCGGAATCCTGGACAGCGGATCACCCGCAGGCATCGCGGTAGCGGAGGGAGCGGCGGTTGTATTCGGCAGCTTGTTCGGGGTGCGCCCCTATCGCCCGGAGAACCTCCACGGCGCGACGGACCTGCTCGGGCGAGGCATTCTCGTACAAGGGCGCAGGCACCTCAGTGTCCCACTTAGCCCCGACCGCCACGTCGCATGCGATGCGCTTGATGCAGTGGTCGAACCGCACCGGGTGCTCGCCCGTGGCCGCCTGTTCAGGAAGAACCTCCTCCGCGAGGTGCCCCCTCATCTGGACGTCTTCCGACAGAGAAGTAGAAGGGGCCCCGTTGGTTGAATTAAACAAATGACCCTGCTGCTGAGCCAGCACGTCGGTCGGTTCGCTGGAGGACAGTTTTCGACCGGACACTTGGGCGAGAACGGCAGTTTTTGAAGGGCGAAACGACCGCTGGGCCTGCCGTCTGCGAGGCAGTCGGGGCCTGAATCCTCAGGGTCGGATCTTGCGGGCGAGTCGACGGAAGGCGTCCGGATCGGGGCAGTGGAAGTGCTGACCCCGATACCGAAGACGGACGCGCCGGTGCCGCTCCTTGCTGCTGTTCCAGTAGTTCGAGGGCGCGCAGTTGTCGAACCAGTAGAGAGTGCAGTGCCGCGAGTGCTCTACAATTTCGTCGGTGCCGTCCCAGTCAGTAAAGTAGAGCACCACGCGACCCTCCAGGTCCCACTCGGAGCCCCGATCGTCATCGACGAACCGCATCGGCTCGGGGTCGAACTGGGCGTCGATGCGCCCGTTCGGGCAGAGGAAGATGTCGATGTCGTCCCGGAGGAGGGCGCCGGTGGCGATCTTCGAATAGAAGACCGCCTCGTCGCGGCAGGAGGGGGAGGTGTCCACCAGCAGGGCCAGCCGACGCTTCGTGTAGTCCATCTTGCAGTGGCCGAGGGGGCGCCGGTCGATCTGTCGACGCATGATCTTCCGCGGGTCCCAGAACTCGTCCCCGGGCGCTCGCTGGTAGCTCATGTCCTCGGCTACCTTGGTCACGAGACGGGCGAACATCGCCGCGATCCGGTGGTCCGCCTGCTTCGAGGGCGTCCAGTCGGTGCCGGCCGTGCCCTCGTTGATCTCGTACGCGAAATCCTGAAGCTCCTCCTCGACCTGCTCGGCGCCGGGCACGTGGCGGTGCTCGTCGGTAAAAAATGACTCCTGCTCGTCGTCGGGAGGCGAGGAGGGCTGTTCATGAGATGTGTCGCCCTGCATCTGGTCGGCCCACGAGCGCTCGTCGGTGTCGTCCGCGAAGGCCTCCTCGTTCACCTGCTTGCCGGCCTCCTGGATCTCGTCGAGATCCTGCGACGGATCGGCCTCTGCGCTGTCGTCCGGCGGATTGGCATCAGAAGGAGACTCCGCCAGGTCGTTGGGGGGGTCGCTGAGGTCAAGTGGATCACTGTCTCTTGTGTCCATTAAATCTGGGTCAGACGCCTCGGAGGCGCTACCATCGTTCGTTTCGCCCGGAGGCGCAGTGCGGTTCGGAGTGGCCTCAGGCGACGCTCCGGTTGAGGCTCCGTTGGGGGACGACGCATCTGCGTCCGTCGGGGCGTCCAGCGACGGCCGTCCATCCGCTTCCCCTTCACCTGCCGGCTGGGCTTCCGTCGGCGGGTGGGGCGGTGCGTCCGGGGCGTCCGGCACCTGCTGGCCCACGAAAGGCACCTCCCCATCACGACCCTCGTCGACGGGTGAAGCTGGTTGTTCGGGGGGCGCTTCGGCGTCTGGCGAGGGATCCGGACGCGGCGAGAGCTCGGGGGCGGGGCGCCAGCGGCGCTTCACCGCGGGCGACGGGTCGTCGCCGTCGGCCGTCGAGTCGTCTTCGGGGGGGGCGTCCTGCATCGTGCGGGACATGGCAGTTCCTGTGTAAGCGTCGGGGCTAGGCGGCGATCTCGTCGAGCGTCTGGTCGATCTTTCGAATCAGGAGCTCCGCGCGGCTGGCGGTGATTTGACGCCACGACAACTGGGCGCCCACGGTGAGGCGTCCGTCGCGGTAGATGCTCTTGACACCGTCCTGGACGCGGACGAGTTTTTTGCCGGGGCTTGATCGGTCTTTGGACGGGCGGGCCACCTCAAACCCCTTCTCCCGCACGAGCGTCGTTTCGGGGACGCGGGCCTCCGCCGTGCGGCTGAGCGAGAGCTTCGCGCCCGGGAGCCAGTCCTGAAGGTACGACTCGACCGCGGCGTCGAACGGTCCGGTCACCGACGCGACGAAGTAATCGTTCTCCTCCCCGATAAAGCCGACCATCAGCCCGTCGAGCAGCACATAGGCGGCGTCCTCCTCCAGGATCAACGAATCCGCATGGGCCTCCGCGTAGTCCATAAACTGCGCGTACTCGGGAATGTCGCCGGTCGGGACCGAGTCCTGTTCGCCCCGTGTCCAGTAGTCGAAGACGCCGGCGAAGTACGGATCCGCCACCGGCTCCCCCGCGTGCCGCGCCTCGATGATGCCGGCCTGGCTCGTGCCCAGGCGGGCGAGCACGGGCGTCGGCAGGTCCGCCGGGGCCGCGATGTCGGTCGCGTCGAGCCACGTGCCCACGAACAGGTCGTCGAACGCGGGCCGTCGGGCCGCGGGCACGATGACCTCGGCGCCCCTGTCCGGCGTCCAGCGGAGGTGGATGCCGTCGTGGCGGGCGATGATCTCGTCCTCGGCGTAGGAGATAAACTCCATCCCCCGCTCCGCCTGGAGGAGGCGCAGGTCCGCGGGGGTGGCGGTCTCCTCGAGGAACACGATCTCGCCGGGATGGCCCCAGAGGTCGGACGCGTACCCGTCGTGCTCCGTGAGCGGCACGGGCTCGTCGAAGGTAATCGTATCGCCCTCCACCCGCACGCGCCCGAAGTGGTCCGGTGCGTCGGAAGGAGCCTCTCGTCGGGTAAGGGCGTCATAGACCGAATTGGTCCGCTCCAGGGCAGCGAAGGCGGCGGCCAAGTCGGGCGTCTCGCTGTTCTCCGCGGGCGTGAAGTCCTTCACGTCCGCCATGGGCGGCAGGTGCGTCTCGTCGTCGGCCCCCCGTTGCGTCTCCGAGGTCCGGCCCGGCAGGTCGGCGGGGCCGTACGCGGAGGGGTCGAGCGGATCCGTGTCCATGCCTTCCGACCACCCGGCCTCATCCCAGTCGGTAGTGTCGACGTCCTCGGCTTTCTTCAGGAGGCGATGGTTGTCACGATCCTTGGTCACGTAGTCGAGCACGAGCTGGTCCCAGTCGGCGTCGTCGGGGCCCAGGACGCTGATCGCGTCGAGGAGCTGCTGCAGCTCCTGGATCGTGCAGCTCTTCTCCATCATCGACAGCTCGCACCGCACGTAGAGGTTGACGGCCGCCTCCAGGTACGGATGGCCGCCGTGCGATCGGCGCAGCGCCTCGCGGACAAGGGAAGGGTGGAGCGGCTCGAAATGGAGGTACGGCATCCGCCGATGGGCTGGCCCCGACAGGTCACGCTCGTCGTTGAGCGTGATGCAGACGTAGAGGTTGTCCATGTTTGCCTGCACCTGGATGTCGCCATAGTTGACGCGCCCGTTCTGCAGAAAATCGAGCAGAAACGCATCGGCGGTGGGGCGGGTCTTATCCCACTCGTCGAGGATAAGGAGCGTGTTGCCCTCGTGACTGGCCCGCACGGCCTTCGGCAGCTCGCCCCACTGCTTCTTAATTCCGCTCTGGGCGGTCTCGTCGGGCAGCAGGTCGAGAATGAGGTCCTCCTCGCGGCTGCCGGGGCTCACCTGCTTGAAGAAAGTGTTCAGGCCGAGAATGTCGCCCAGCACCTCCAGGAGCCACGTCTTGCCGGTGCCGGGCGGCCCGAACGCGAAGAAGCCGCCGAGGGGGTCGGTCATGAGGGCGGCCAGCACGCTCCGGGCCCGTCGGCGGGAGCAAATGTAGCCCGCGTCGTTGAGGGCGGTGTGGAGCGTGTCGACAGTGAGGGCCTCGACAGGATCGTCCGAGACCGTGTCGTCGGAACGTTGATCGTCGAGGGAAACAGAGTCGGACATTAAGTCAGACGGAATAAACACATGAACGGGCCGAGTCGACGTTAACCGAACGTTAGAGCGCCTCGTTTCCGGACGAGGGGCCGGTCAGCGCCCGAATGAGGTTGACCACCACGTCGAAGCCGAGCGAGACTGCGGTGCTCGTGAGGGCGTTTTGCGGTGCCCACTCGCCCTGCTCCCAACGTGTCTGGGCGAGGGCCCCAGCGTAGGTGCCGGCGGCGTTCGGCAGGTTGGGCACGCGGGCACCGCTGGGCGTCCGGGCCAGGAGGGGGCTCAGCACGGCGTGGCGGAGGCGGTCGCCCATACCCTCATGCCGACGCGGGCGGTACCGGATGTCAAGGCGCAGGCTGGCGGCCAGGGCATGTGTTCCGCCGATCTGCAGCAGTTCTCCCCCTGCGCTGGACCCCACCCGCGCCGCGTAGCCGCCCACAGTTTCGGGCCAGGCCGCGGGCTCGTCTCCGAGGTGAGCCCCGGTACCGGCCCCGACACTCGCGAAGAAGATTCCCGGATTGATTGCCTCGCTCTGGAGCGCGCGCCAGCGCTCCGCGGCGTCCGGGGCGGCGGTGGAGGTTGACTGAGCCGAGGCCGTCCGCAGGATGGCCGCGCCGCCCAGAAGCAGGGTGCCCATCAGCAGCACGAGAGCGCGTCGTCTCCCAAAGCTGCTCCTCGGCGCATCAAAGGGGCGAGGAATCATGGCGAGCGGCTTACTCCAGGTGATGATAATCAAGTGCGTGGTCTTCATCTACTGCTCGCTGCACGCGGCGGGACGGTGTGCCGGCCGCCTGCACCTCAATCTCCATGTCCCCGTCGCCGGTGGGGCAGCAGCGGATGTTCTGGCGCCAGGCCCGGTCCTTGGCGTCGTGGTCGGTGCGGGCGTGGGCACCCCGCGACTCAGTTCGCTCCAGGGCGCCGCGCAGGATCGTCTCCGCCGTCGTGAGCATGAAGCGTAGGTTCTGGGCGCGTTCGTAGCGGCGGCTCGTGCGGCTGGCCTGTACCTGCAGGTCGTCCGCGTCGGCTTGCAGCTGCTGCAGTTGACGGAGGCCCTCCAGGAGCCCGTCCTCGTCGCGGAGGATGCCGGCGCGGTTCCACATCAGGCGCCGGAGGCGGCCCATCAGATCCTCCGGCGTGTGGCGGCCGTTGGCCGTGGTGAGAACGTCCTGGCCAACCGCGCGGTCTCGCACGGCCACCTCCGACAAGGAGGCGCTCGGACGGGTGCCCAGCGTCTCGGCGATGTGGGTGCCGGCGACCTCGCCGAAGACCACCGTCTCGATCAATGAGTTGCCGCCAAGGCGGTTGGCCCCGTGGACCCCAGCGGTGCATTCGCCCACTGCGTAAAGCCCGTCGATCCGGGTTTGTCCGGTTTCGAAGTCGACCTCGATGCCACCCATGGCGTAGTGGGCCGTGGGCGCCACCTCCATCGGCTCCTCGGTAATGTCGACCCCGTGCTCGTCGAACTCCTCCACCATGCGGGGCAGTCGCTCGCGGATGTACTCGTCGTCGCGGTGAGAAATGTCGAGCAGCACGGCGTTGTTGTCGGTGCCGCGCCCCTCGCGGATCTCCTGTTCGTTGGCGCGGGCCACCACGTCGCGGGCGTCCAGCTCCATCTGATCCGGCGAGTAGCGCTCCATGAAGCGCTCGCCCTCGGTGTTGTAGAGGCGCCCCCCTTCCCCGCGGACCGCCTCCGTGACGAGGTGTCCGGCTTCTGACGCCGGCGCCACCTTGCCTGTCGGGTGGAACTGCACGAATTCCATGTCGCGCAGCGGCACCCCAGCGCGGAAGGCCAGCGCCTGCGCGTCGCCGGTGTTCTCGTCGGGCCGCGAGGAGCTGCGGCGGTAGAGCGACGTGTGCCCGCCGGCCGCGATGACGATCGCGTCCGCGTCAAACGCCACCGGACGGCCCGTGTCCATGTCAAAGCCGACTGCGCCCGCCGCGCGCCCGTCCTGCGTCACCAGGTCCGTGATGTAAAGGTTCTCGCGATACGGAACGTCAAGGTCCATTGCCTTCTGGACGAGCGTGTCCATGAGGGCCTGCCCAGTGCGGTCGCCCACGAAGCAGGTGCGCCGGAACGACTGAGCGCCGAAGTAGCGCTGGTTGATCTTGCCGTCGTCGGTGCGGTCGAAGGCCATGCCCCACTCGGCAAGCTCCCGGATGCGGTCCGGTGCCCGCTTGCAGAGCATCTCAACGGCCATGGGGTCGTTGACGAAGTGCCCCTCGTCAAGAGTGTCGGCGGCGTGGATTTCCCACCGGTCTTCCGGGTCGAGGCTGCCGAGGGAGGCGTTGATGCCCCCTGCGGCCCAGATGGTGTGGGCATCTCCGTGGGCCCGCTTGCCGAGGACGAGACAGTCGATGTCGTGCTTGGCCAGCTCGATGCTGGTGCGGAGGCCCGCCCCCCCGGCGCCAATCACCACAACGTCCGTAGAAACAACGTCGGTCGTTGGAACAGGCATGTAAGGTAGGATCGTGTGCGGATGCATCAGACAGAGCCGCCGACGCGTTGCTCCTCTCAAGTGGGGAGCATCATCGTCGACGGATTGGATCCAACGCACACGAAGGGCGCGGTTTTCGCGTCTCGGCGCCGCTGGGGAGGAATACGAGGAACGTAACACCTGTCCGAGTCTTGTCTCTGGGTCCTGTGGCCCCCACTGCCCTTCCGATCCACAGCCCCAAGCATCGTGCCCCGTCTCCCTGAGGCTCGCGGATTCGGGGGTTCGGAGACGCGACGAGGGGGACTGCCTCGGGCAGGGGACGCAGGCCAGTCACCACCGGAGGCGGAGCCCCACCGAGATTTGGGTGGGAGGATGGGGGTAAGCCGCCCACAGCGTCGGGGCGTCCGGCGACAGGTTTTCGGCCCGGGCCACAATTTCCAAGCTCGGCCCCAGCGTGTAAGAGCCTTCGAGGTCCGCGGAGAAGTAGGAGCTGAGCCGCGGGTCCTGCGGACCCGTACCGGCGTCCCGCGGTCCCTCGAAATGCCCGTGCGCCTTGAGGAAGCCGTCGCCCCCAGCGAAGGAGACGGCGAACATGGCATTGGCCGTTACCGAGGCAAAGTTGGGAATGTCGATGCCCGGGGATTTCAGGGTTCCGTCCCGCACCGCGAGGCTCAACGACGCCTGGACGCCGTCGATGCCTTGCAGGGCAATCTCGCCTCGTCCCTGTAGGATGCGGGCGGCGTCGTAGCGGACCTGGTACAGGTTGTCAAAATTGCCCTGTGCCGAGCCGGGGAGGTCAAAGGATCGGTACGTGGGGGCGTAACGGTATCCGACGGCGGCAACGACACGCACGAGGCTCCGTGTCAGCGTCAGGCCGGCCTCGGCGTTGGTCGTTTCGAGCGTTGGGCGGAGGGACGGGGCGAACTGCGCGTACGGGTTCGTCGCGTAAAGGTGGTCCAGGGACGTGTCGCCGAGCCGGGGCTGGTTGCGGAGGTGCAGCCGCGCGCCCTCGGCGAACCGCCATTCTGCCAACAGGAACGGCGCGATGAACGTGGCGCTTGCGGACCCAATATTCGAGGACGTAGGTTGAGCAGGCGTGTCGAAGGCGAGCCCCGTTGCTCCCACCTCGACGCTCGTCGCATTGGTCTGGAAAAACGAAAGGGTGCCCCGCGCCGTCAGGTCAAAGGCGGTGTCGTCCGGCGCGTCCCCGCCGAGCCAAGAGCGCTGATAGGTGGCCTCGAGGTGCGGGCGGTACGTGAAGGGGACTGTGACGGCCCCGCGAAGCTCAACCTGCTGTTGCTCGAACGCGGAGTCGTCACCGTCCGGCCCGAGCTCCGAGGTGTACTGCGCGTAGTCGTAATGCAGCGCGGTGCTGGCGGCGATGCGGCCATTGTTCTGGAGGCCCACCGATCCGCCCGCCGAGAGGCCTTCCCGGTCTGGGGCCTGAGTGGTGTCCGGCGTGGCACCGAACAGGGCGTAGCGCTGCGCCGACCCGTAAGCCTGTGCGTCAATCCGCACTGCGTCCTGGTTGCTTTCGAGCCGCAGGCGGGCCTCGGCCACGTCGTCGTCCGGGTCCGCCTCCGTCCCAGTGTAGGTGCCATGGACAGAGAGCCGCTCGGTGGCGGACAGCGGAACCCCCACGCGCCCCTCGAAGAACCGCCGGAAGTAGCGGCCGGTGCCGCCCTCAAGAAATCCCTGCGTGGACTCGGCGGTCGGCCGCATCGGCTCCGATACCGTTTCGGGGACCGGGAGACTCTCGGGCAGGTCGTTGAGGGGCTGCTCGTACGAGCCCACGTACGGCTCGTGGTCGGACGGTACGGCGGGCACCTTGGACGGAGACGCAAAGCCGGTAAGGGGCTGCCGCTCCAGCGAAGGCAGGGCAATCTGACGCTCACCGCGGATCTCGATTTCCCGTGGCGCAATTTCGGGCAACTGGGTGGTGTCGGCCGGTTGGCCCTGCGCGCAGGGGGCAACGAGGAGGGCGACGAGAAAGAGAACCGGGAGGTAGAAACGACGAGTGCGCATGAACGCGGGGATATGGGTTAGGAGAGGCGTCCGGGAACTGGCGAGCGAGAACACTACGACGTGGGCTTGAGGGATTGCTTCTCGTTCCGGGCTGTCTCGGCGAAGGGAGTGCCCGCGTAGGTCTCGGCAACCTCCTCGTACAGCTGAACGGCTTGTCCGGTCTCGCCGAGGCCGCGGTACGCCCGGGCCTGCTCGAGCATCGCCCGGGCCTCCCACTCGGGGTAGCCGGCGAAGAGAGAGGGCATGCGCTCTAGCTCGCGGATGGCCGACTGGGGCTGGCCCTGGGTGCGAAGCTGTCGCCCAAGTCGGTAGAGAGCCTCGGCCCCGGTTTCACTCTCTGAGGACTCAATCACGCGCCGATAGAGCTTGAGGGCGTCGGCCGGGCGCTCCTGATTTTCCCGAACGCGGGCGAGTCCGAGGCGGGCCGCGTCCTGAAGGGGGCCGCGGTTCTCGGACTCGACAATTTGGGAAAACAGGGCCTCGGCCTCGTCGGGGCGCCCCAGTTGGAGGAGGGCCTTGCCTTGCCCATATCGTGCCTGTGCCCGCAGCTCGTCGGAGATTTGCTCATTCTCGGCGGCGGTGCGGTAGGCGTCGATGGCCTTCTCGTACGCACCTTGATCGAGGTATATTTCGCCCAGCCGAAGGCTGCCCTCGGCGTGGTAGTCACTGTCCGGGTATTGCTCCTTAAGCTGCCGCAGGTAATTTTCGGCCTCGGTATCTTGATCAAGGTCGGCGTAGAGGAGTCCGAGGTAGTAGTACGCGTCCGGGACGAGGGGGGTGGTGGAGGCCGTTCGCACAAAGGTGCGGAAGAGCTTGAGGGCGCGCTCCGACGCTCCCCGCTGGTAAGCAGCCCGAGCCCGGTGGTACCGGAGCCGGTCGCCGAGGCCGGCGTCCGGAGCGCTCTCCGCAATTGACTCGATCAGGTCCTCTGCCCGGTCTTGCTGGCCGGCCGCATTGAGGGCAAAGAAGAGGCTCGAGGCGGCCTCACTGGTGGACGGGCTCTCCGGGTAGGTTTCCAGAACAGTCCGGTAGGCCTGCACAGCTTCCTGCATCTGGCCTGCGTTGTAATATGTGTCCCCGATGGCGTACTGGGCTTGCGCCGCCCGTCCGTGATCGGGATACTCGTCCAGCAGGCGCTGGAAGGCTGTCCGCGCGTCTTCGTAGCGCTGCTGTTGGAAGTGGATGTCCCCGATGCGGTACAGCGCGTCGGGCCGCCGGGCACTGTTGGGGTAGCGCTCGGCAAAGCGCCGAAGCCGGTCGAGCGCATCGGCCGGGCGGTCGGCAAAGTAGAGGGCCTTGCCGGCCTGGTACTGGGCGTAGGCGGCCCCGTCGCCGCGGGCCTGCTCGTACGCCGCGATCGCGTCGTCGTAGCGCTTGAGGGCGAAGTAACAGTCAGCCAGGCGCAGTCGTGCGTCCTGGCGGTACGGAATGTCGGTGTCCGGACGCTTGCGGTCGGCCGCCAAAAACTGTTGAAACAGACGAGCTGCGGGTTCGAAGCGCCGTTGCTTGAAGTGGAGCCAGGCGAGGGCGTATTGGGCGCCAGTGCGCCGCGGCCCCGTAGGTTCGGTGTCGAGATACTGCTGGAAGAGGGAGCGGGCACGATCATATTGGTCTTGCTGGTAAAAGGTGTCGCCTCCCCAAAAAAGCGCGTCCTGACCACGCTCGGTTTCGGGATGGCGCTCGGCGAGGGACTGAAAGATAGACCCGGCCTCGGCGTATTGTCCGTTTTGATACAGGGTCCAGGCCTTCTGAAAGCGGACCTCCACTTTTGCCGACGCGGGCGCCGCCCCATGTTCGATGGCCCGAGTGTAGGCCTTCAGCGCCCGGTCGAGCTGGCCGCTGGCCAGGTAGGCATTCCCGAGCCAGTAGTAGGCGTCACCCCGCCGTTCCTCCGGCGCAGAGCCCTGGGTGAGGACCCGGAAGTCCGCTGCGGCCGCTTCGTAGCGCTTCTGCTGGTAGCGGAGAAGTCCCACCTCGTACCGGGCCTCCGCGACGAGGCGCTCGTCTTCTGCGTTCTCCAAAAACGACCGGTACACCTCCAGCGCCCGGGCTGAGTCGCCGTGCAGGGCCCGGTTTACGGCTTCGTAGTACGTGGCCGTGGTGGTGAGCGGCCCGTCCGCCGAGCGGACCTTCGAAAACGCCTCCGCAGCGGCTTCGTGCTGGTCCGACGCGTAGTGCCGCCAGGCGAGGCCGTAGCGGGCCGGAGGAGCATACGAGCTGTTGGGGGCCTCCTCCAGAACTCGACGATACTGGGTCATGGCTGCCTCGCTCCGCCCCTGTTGACTGTAAGCTTCTCCGAGCAAGAACAGCGCCCGCGTCCGCTCCGTCTCCTGCAGATCCGGAAGGCGTTGCTGAAGCTCGGTTACGGCCTTTTCGTACTGGCCCACGCGATAGTAGACCTCCCCCAGAATGGTCCCGAGATTTCTGGAGAACGGCGAGCCCGGAAACTGTTCGCCGAGGCGCTCGAAGGTCGCCCGGGCCTGGTCGTACCGTGTCTGTCGGACCTGGGTGGCGCCTCGGGCATAGAGGGCCGCCGGAGCCAGCTTGGCATTGGGATAGCGCGTGTAGACCTGTTTAAAGTAGGGAAGGGCCGCGTTCAGGTTGCCCTGTTCCTGTTCGGTGCGGCCAAGGAGGTAGAGGGCCCGTGCCCCCTCGGTCGGGTTGCTTGGGGCCGTCGCGGTCGCCTGAAGCTGCCGCTTGGCCTTCTGAGGCTGGCCTTGATCCAGGTAGTACTGAGCCAGGCCCAGCTTAGCGGTTTCGGCGCGCGGGTGCGACGGATATTCGCCCTGAAGCTGATCGAGGAGCCGCCGGGTTTGTGCGTCGTTTCCTTGAGCGAGGGCCGCCCGTGCCTCCAGGTACAGCGACTGGGGGGCCGTAATGTGGGTGGGATGGGCCGCACGGAGCGCAGACAGTGCCGAGGCGGCCTCCGCGTAGAGCTGCTGCTCATACACCTCCACCGCCGAGGCGAACGCCCGCTCCGGACGCATGGCCTCTCGCTGTGCGTGCGCGGACGAGAGCCCTGTCCCCAAAAGAAGCGCACAAAGGAGAAGAAATCGGCACCAGTGGGGAACCATCTTCGGGGAGGTGAGAGTCATATCCAAACGACGAGGTCGTGCAAAGATTAGCTTCGCGCGCGGACTTCTCTCCTACGGCGCGAACCACAGGCGGTTCGACCGCTTCGCGAAGGAAAGATCAGCGGACGGGCTCGTCCGGTTGGTGCCGACCCCCCGCATACAAATCCCCACACCCCAACGCTCTACGCATCCATGGCCAACAATCCTCCCGATCCGGATTCCAGCGATCCTGTGCCACCGCCCTCGCCCTCTGTCGAAGGGCCTGATGCCCCGTCCTTCGGGGCAGAGAGTGATGCCCAGAGGGAAGACGCCCCATCCCCGTCCTTTGCCCTCGATATGGCCCGCCTCTGGGTCCAGCGTCATCAGAAGGCCTCGATGCTCGGGGCATTTGCGGTCGGGGTTTTCGTTGGCGCCCTCCTCCGCGATTAGCCTTGGGGCAGAACCTTGCCCCCCGGTCGACGTCCGAGAGGGGTCGGATCCCCAGCCCAGAACGTCTTTTTGCGTTTGTGAGTTGGATCCTTCCAGTGAGGAACCCACTTCCGAGATACATGTGCGTGCGCGCCAAGCCGTGGTCGAGGAGAGATCCTAGACTGAGTTCAGAACGGTGCGTCAGTGCTG